>JANQOE010000074.1 GCA_028279245.1 Alphaproteobacteria bacterium | reverse complement strand
TCCCGACCACGACGGAGCTGTCGACGCCGGCATTGGCGGCGATCTGGCGCACCGGCCACTCCAGCGCCTTGCGCACGATGGAAAGGCCGACCTTCTGGTCGTCATCGTCCAGCGCGATGCCGTCCAGCGCCTTGGAGGCATAGAGCAGGGCCACGCCGCCGCCGGGCAGCACGCCTTCCTCCACCGCCGCGCGGGTGGCGTTCATGGCGTCCTCGACCCGGTCCTTCTTTTCCTTCACCTCCACCTCGGTAGCGCCTCCGACCCGGATGACCGCCACGCCGCCGGCCAGCTTGGCCAGCCGCTCCTGCAGCTTTTCCCGGTCATAGTCGGACGTCGTCTCCTCGACCTGGGCGCGGATCTGGGCACAGCGGGCATCGATGTCCGCCTTCTCCCCGCCGCCCTCGATCAGGGTCGTGTCCTCCTTGGTGATCAGCACCCGCTTGGCCGTGCCCAGCATGTCCATGGTTACGTTTTCCAGCTTGATGCCGACATCCTCAGACACCACCGTGCCGCCGGTCAGGATCGCCATGTCCTCCAGCATCGCCTTGCGCCGGTCGCCGAAGCCGGGCGCCTTCACCGCCGCGATCTTCAGCCCGCCGCGCAGCTTGTTGACCACCAGCGTCGCCAGCGCCTCGCCCTCGATATCCTCCGCCACGATCAAGAGCGGCTTGGCGGACTGGACGACGCTTTCCAGCAGGGGCACCAGATCCTTCAGGCTCGACAGCTTCTTTTCGTGCAGCAGGATGACGGCGTCCTCCAACTCCGCCTTCTGCTTTTCCGCGTCGGTCATGAAGTAAGGCGAGAGGTAGCCGCGATCGAACTGCATGCCCTCGACCACCTCCAGCTCGGTGTCGAGCGACTTGGCCTCCTCCACCGTGATCACGCCCTCATTGCCGACCTTTTCCATGGCCTGGGCGATCATGGCGCCGATGTCGGCCGCGCCGTTGGCGGAGATGGTGCCGACCTGCGCGATTTCCTCGTTCGAGGGGATCGGCCGCGAGGCCTTGCCCAAGGCCGCGACCACCGCGTCCACACCCATATCGATGCCGCGCTTCAGATCCATCGGGTTCATGCCGGCGGCGTCGGCCTTATAGCCCTCGCGCACGATCGACTGGGCCAGGCCCGTGGCCGTGGTCGTGCCGTCGCCGGCGATGTCGTTGGTCTTCGACGCCACCTCGCGCATCATCTGGGCGCCCATATTCTCGAACTTGTCTGACAGCTCGATCTCCTTGGCCACCGCAACCCCGTCCTTGGTGGTGCGCGGCGCGCCGAACGACTTGTCCAAGACCACGTTGCGCCCCTTGGGCCCCAGCGTGACCTTCACCGCATTGGCCAAGACATCCAGCCCCTGCAACATGCGCGCCCGCGCATCGTCGGCAAACCTGATCTCTTTCGCTGGCATGTTCCGTTCCCCCGGTTTGGTTTATGGGCCTCGGAACGGAGCCGCCCGAGGCGTTGTGATGATGGGGATTATCTGACGATTTGGGCGGGTGGTTGCAAGGTGTCGTGTTCCAAGATGGCAAAGCCATTACAGTTGGCAGCAAATCGCCCGCTAAGGCCAATTGGACGCCCGCAACGACAAGCGCCCTTCGCAAGGAAGCGCAGCCCAGCGGCACACACGCCAAACCAGATTGCGCCGACGAACTGTGCGTGAACTGCCGCTGGATTAGAGCCGCAGAGCCCAAATCGCTGCGGCCCGAAACGTCCACAATTGCTCTTACTAGACAGACTCCCAATTCGGGCTGACTGCTTCCCTCTGCGAACAGCGACCGTCGATTGCGATAATACTTATAGAATATGAGTGTTTGCGATATACTATTATTATTTCCTTTCGGCTGGAGGTGCAAATGCGTCAGCATAGCACGTGGCGTTCTTCTCTCCTGTGTCTGTACTTCGGAGCGACGCTCTGCGTACTCCCACACGGTTGGGTGCAAGCACGTGCGCAAGAAGATCCAGATGTTGACTGCCCATACAACACAGGATGGAGACCGAGCTCCAGCGAACTCGCGGGCGTTTTGTCAGATCACACCGATTGGGTAGAACTCCGTGGATGGAATTCAAATGCCGAAGGTCGTGCAGTTCTTTGCAATGCTGACCTCAGGAACGTAGATTTCTCCGGAGTCGACCTAAGACAGTCGGACCTATCAGGTGCAAACCTGAGATCAGCAAACCTTTCGCGTACAAACCTAGCCGGCGCAAACTTGTCAGGATCCAGCTTGTCTGCTGCCCAACTAGCTAACGCCAATCTTGGCGGGGCAAACCTCGAGCGAGCAGACCTATTTCGTGCAGATCTTGAAAATACATCCTTGTTCAGAGCCAACTTCACTGGCGCGAACTTAAGGGACACGGACTTCTCGGACCGCCGCCTCGCTGGCTCGAGTTTTGCGCAAGCCGACTTAACGAATGCCTCACTCGTCGGCACAAACCTAGCAGACGTAAGCTTGGCTGGCGCGCTTATGGTCAATGCGGATCTAACCAATGCCGTTCTGGCTCGCGCAGACTTAACGGGAGCTAATCTCAATCGGGCAAGGCTTACCAGCGCCGATCTCCGCAACACAAATCTTACTGACGCTCAGCTTTCAGATGCTCATCTTGCCGGAGCGAACCTCGACGGAGCCAATCTTGGCGGAGCTCTGCTAAACGGTTCGACACTAACAGGAGCTATCTTGCATACGGTCGGAACACCGAACGCCGACTACCTCTACGACATTGACGGGATCGATCAACTCGAGTTTGAAATTGGTCGGGAATCGGCATTAGTGGGCCTACGAAGTCAGCTTCAGATGCTCGGCCAAAACACCCTTGAAAGGCATGCCACGTACTCGATTGAAACAAACCGAATAGAAAACGCTTTTGAAGTCGACTTTAGCGGCGATCACCAATTTCAGGATGTTATTGCTCAGTGGTTTAGTGCCACATTGAGCAAAGTAGCATTTGGTTGGCCAGCCGAATTTGGAATGGAGAGTAGTCGTCCACTTGTACTGCTTGCTCTCGTTATAATCTTAATGTCCATACCTTATACTATTTTTGTACGGTACCCATCAGGCAAGCCACCGCAAATGGGTGGGACTTCGCTATATAAGATACACCCCAAAGGTCGTATTGTCCGGCAAACAGGTGGTAAACTGATCGAAGGCGAAGAAACAGTTGAGTGGGTTAGAGAAAACAACTGGTGGAGAGCATATCGACTGGGACTTTACTTGAGCTTTCTATCTTCGTTTCGGCTTGGGTTCCGAGAGTTCAACATTGGGGTATGGATCTCACGCATACAACGGCGAGAATATGAGCTTCGAGCCATTGGCTGGGCCAGGACTCTATCTGGCGTGCAGTCTGTGTTTAGCCTCTATATGCTGATAAGCTGGTTCATTTTTACATTCCTTAGGCCACTACATTAAGCAGGTTCAACTTGCTTCGCTCGGCTTGAAAAGGTGGTCCATAATAGCAATAAGTCAGGCAATACGACCTAGTTCATATTGTGCCACGTTACGGTGAACACGTGCTGGCCTTGAACTTGTGTCGGTTGATGGCGAGCAATATAGGTGTTCATAGACTATCACTGAAGCAGGTTGACGGTTGTGGGAGAACTGCCTTACCTCATTCGCGACCGTTGCGCCAATGATGAAGCCACGCAAACCGTGGTATTTGGGGTGCGGGAGCGTTCTCATGCCGGTCGCACACCTCCCGCTGGAAAATGTGGCGACGACGCAGGAGTTACCTTGCACGGTCTAACCCACAACATCTTTAGAAATGATCGTCCGACAGGTTCTAATCCCGAGAAATGTCGGCAGGACCGGCTCGTCCACTAACACACGATGGTATTGATATTGAGCCACAGGTTCACCGAGGCAACTCGCCCCGCCGTCGCGCAAAAGCGTTCGATTCTCTGAACGATGGTCACTGGTGCTCAGCCTCAAACATGCCCACCCACCTCGCCCTAACCGCCCTCGCCCGTCTGCCGCGCAAGGCGGACGGTAAGGTCTCGATCACCGCCTTGGATCGGCTGGTGCGGGAGTACGGCCCCGATCACGACCTGGCGGTGATGCTGTGGGAGACGGGGGACGCGGCCGCGCGGCAGTTGGCGGTGCGGATCACAGAGCCGGGCCGGGTCGACGCGGCCTTGTTGGAGCGCTGGGTGCGGGGCCTGCAGGATTGGGATCTGACCGACGCCTTTGCCGCGCACACGGTCCGGCACACGGATCTCGCGGTCGACAAGGCGCGCGAATGGGCGGGGCGGTCGGCGGAGTTTGAGCGGCGGGCGGGCTTTGCCACGATGGCTCACCTGGCGGTGCGGGGCGCCCGGACCCAGCACGCTATCGACGACGCGGTGTTGATCGGCTTCTTGCCGCTGATCGAGGCGGCCGCGACGGACGAGCGGTATTATGTGAAGAAGGCCGTGAACTGGGCCCTGCGCGGTATCGGCAAGAGCAACCCTGCGCTCGCCGCCCATGCGGAGCGCACGGCGCGCCGTCTGCAAGCCGCCGACGACCGCACCGCCCGCTGGGTCGGCCGGCACCGGATGCGGGAGGTGTTTGGGGACTAGCGCTGGCCGTTGGACGTCGGCGCTTGGGCTTGACAGCGCCAACAGAATGCAAGCATGGAGATAGCCATGATGCTATCGCACCGCACGTAGTTGCAGAATGCTTGAACATCTAGAGCTTTTCGTACGCGACAATACAGTTGAGGATCGAAAGCCACTCATCGCGAAAGTGAGTGCATTTCTGATCACAGCGGCACTCTTTGCCCCCGTGGTTCTCAAAGTCTTCGGCTTGGTGGACTGGTCGTGGCTGTGGGCAGCTGCGCCGCTGCTCATCCTGATGGCCTTGTTGACCGCAATCGGTGTTTTCGGCGGCGTGGCCTATGTCGGGTATCTAATCTTCCGCGCCTTTGTTCGATGACGGCTTTGAGTTCTTCCCGAAGTCTCGCGAACACGAGCTACGAACCATGACGGCCAGCGCCGGCCCATCTGACCGGTAAGCGCGGCATGCCTGCCAGCAAACCGATGGCCCCAAATCACGCCTATGCGGCGGCTAGCGCGAATCTGTTTGCCCGTTAGTTTCTTCCGGCGACAGGCATCCTCCGCGCGCCGGATGTCGCCGACGGGCTCGTGCTGGACGACAGCAAGGTTGGCTCGCCCATTTTCGGCGCGGCGTCGAACGACGCCGCGTGGCGCGAACGTCCCGGCACTCAGGTTACGCGGTTGGGCCTTGGCGCGGCGCGCCTAGCCCTCAAACTCCTTGGCGAACTCATCGATGGTCAGGACCGGGACCACGGTATTGACGTTAAGATCCGTCCAATCGTGCAGCAGCTTGCCGAGCGCGAATGCGTTTTCGGCCTCGACGATCGTCCAGCCCTCAAGCTGATTGACCGCAAACCACATGTCGTGGATTTCGATGCCGGGGATCGCCAGGTCACCCGCCTTCTGTTTCGCCTTTAGCCGCTCGAAATTCTCGTTCCGGTTTTCCGGGGCAATGGTGACATGAACCATGAACCGCATTGTTGGGTCGCTCCTCGCTAAGGTCGCTCGGTTTGCCAGACCTCCCTCTGGGCAGGCCGCGTTACATCTTACGTCATCAAGGCCCGTGATCCAGCCTCGCAACCGGCCGTGGTGTCGGTCAAATTGAACGAATGTGCCGTCCTGCGCGGCTCGAGACTAGGGCGGCGAAGGCGCGCCCGCTGGGTCGGCCGGCACGGGATGCGCGAGGTATTTGAGGGCTAGTGGGGCCAGAGCGCAGTGCGGGCGCCGTATGGGTGCGGCGATCGCACGCGTCTGCGGCCCCGCCGGCATAATGCACCGGCGGGGCCTCGGTCCCCCCCTTTGAATGATCAGGTATCGTTGGCCGGAAAGTCGGGTGGAGCCGCCTCGGCCGTTCCGGTGACAACTGCTTTACAGCGCGTCGCCGAAACGGCCGCCAGCACCCCGTTAGCCTCGGAGGCATTCCGCCATCAGCGTCACCTGGGTGTAGTCGCCATCCGCCAAGGTAGCGCCCTCGACGAGCTGGAACTTCAGGCTCTGGTCGGCGTCTGAGAAGACGGCCCCGCCGACATAAAGCGGGATACTGCCCGCGCCCGTGTCCCCGACCCGGGCGTCTTTGTCGGCCAGCGCGTTCGTCACCAGCGGCAGATGCTGCAGATACTGGCCGGCCGTGCCGTTGTCCGGCCCGTCCGCGTAGGCCAAGAGCGCGTTGGCGCCGTCAGGGTGGCCCCAGCCATTGGCCTGCTTCATGTCGTTGCAGGCGTTGAAATGCGCATCGAAATCGCCAACCGGCGCGCTGTCGAACATGCGCTGGTCGTTAAGGCCGGACGTCATCGACACCAGCGGATGCACGCCCTGCATGGTTATGGTCTGGCCATCCGCCGTGGAGGCAACCGCCGCGGTGTCGGACTGCAGCAGCAGCATCGCCGGCTGCCAGCCCTCGGGCATCGCCTGCGGCGACGCACTCGCCATCGCCAAACTCGGGACGGCCATTCCAACGGCTACAAGAGCGGCCAAGTAAGACTTTTTCACCATCGTTTCCCCCTTTCAAAAGCCCTTTAATATGCCTGCTTAGTAAACGGTTCTGGTGAGCGGCCAGCCCGCTGGCGCTGTCTAGCGGCCGGAGAACCAGCGCGCGACCCGACGCTTGCGTGAGCGGCTTTCGCGCTCCATCTCGCGTTGACGGGTGAGATCCTGCCCGTCCGGCCCCATCAGCATGTACCAGTCGAGGCCGGAGAAGTTGGTGTTGAAGAAATCCTTGCTCATCTCAAATGCTCCCTCGTTTGAAATTCAGGGCCCTCACCTTGGGCCCGTTTACCGCGCCCGTTGATCGCGTCGGTCAGCGATGGCCGGACTCGCCTCTGACGGCCGCGCTCAGCCGGTGCGGTGTGCCCAGGGACTTGCGCGTCTCGAAGGACGGCCCGCGGCGCATCAAGGTGGGGTTGCTGATCCGGCGCCGGGCGATCCCGGCCGACGGTTTGGCCGCCGACCCGTCGCCGTCGCCATAGAGGTATCGTCGTTCCAAACTCATCTGCGTGCCCCCTTTCGTCGGGACGACTGGCTTCTGATGATTAGGTGGCAGCATCCGCGCTTGGGCTCCAATACCGACTTGCTATGAGAGCGATAGCAAAACCCTATCGCTTGGCCCGATGTGCCGTGACCCGCCAAGACCCTTGTTCGCAGCGACGATCCGGCACAAGCTGGCATTGTCCATCATGACCGCCGGCATGCCTCGATGGCCCTGACCCTGCGCCCAGCCACGCCAGAAGACGCCAAGCCCTGTGGCGCGATCTGCTTCGAGGCGTTTACGGCCGTGGCCAAGGTCTGCCGCTTTCCGCCGGAGTTCGCGTCGGCCGACCAGGCGGTCGCCGTGCTGGCCTGGATGATCGGCCACCCTGGGTTCTTCGGCGTGGTGGCGGAGCGGGACAGCCGCATCGTCGGCTCCAACTTCCTCGATCTGCGCGGCGAGGTCGTCGGCGTCGGCCCGCTGACCGTCGAGCTTTCGGTGCAGAACCGGGGCATCGGCCGGCGGTTGATGGAAGAGGTGATGCGCAAGGCCGCGCAGATGGAGGCGCCCGGCGTGCGCCTTGTCCAGGCGGCGGCCCAGGGCCGC
>JANQOE010000064.1 GCA_028279245.1 Alphaproteobacteria bacterium | reverse complement strand
GGTGCGCGCGGCGCCACGCGCCGCTTCCAGGAGTAGCCGGCTCAAACCGCGGCGCTGGTGCGACGGCAGAATCGACATGGCCAGTGCACACAGAGATTGGTGGGTCGCGGGCGGCGTCGTGCAGCCGGCGCGAAACGCGCCGCGCCAGCCGTCGTCGCGCCAGTCCGCGGCACTGTCCCAGTCGACCGCCACCGCGTTGAACGCGGCGATCAGAGTGCCGTCGTCATCCAACGCGCAGAGTTGGAACTGCGGGAAGGTGGAGAACATGGCGTTCCAGAACTGGTCGCCGACCTTGTCGTGCCGCAACAGTTCGGGCCAGACGACCGGCATCAGCGCGTCGACGGACGGCCGCAGATCCGGCCGGTCAGCAATGGTGACGATCTCCATCGGCGCCTACAATTTGCCCCGCACGTAATCCGCCAACACGACGTCGGGGCGCGGGCCGATGTGGCTGATGACCTCCGCCGCGGCGAGGCCGGCGAGACGGGCACTGCGCGGCAGATCGTAGTTGTGGGTCAGACCGAACAGAAAACCCGACGCGTAGAGATCGCCGGCGCCGGTGGTGTCGACAACATGGGCGACAGGCGCTGCGTCGATCACGTGCACCTCGTCCCCGGCGACGATGACGGACCCCTTTTCGCTGCGTGTCAGTGCGGCAACGGCGCAGTCTTCGCGCACATGTTGCAAGGCATCGTCGAACGCGTCGACCTGGTAGAGGGATTTGATCTCGTCCTCGTTGGCGAACAGCACGTCGATGTGGTGGGTGATCAGTTCGCGGAAGGACGCGCGGTGGCGTTCGACGCAAAAGGGATCGGACAAGGTGATCGAGACCTGGCGGCCATGATCATGCGCGATGCGGGCGGCCTTGAGGAACGCTTCCTTGGCCTGGGGCGGGTCCCAGAGGTAGCCCTCCATATAAATGATCTTGGCGGCGGCGATGACGTCGGGGTCGACATCGTCGGGTGTTAGATTGGTGGCGGCACCGAGGTAGGTGTTCATGGTGCGCTCGCCATCCTTCGTAATGAAGATCAGGCAGCGCGCGGTCGGCGGGCCGTCCGTCGCCGGTTGCACATCAAAGGTCACGCCGCTGGCCCGGGTGTCATGGGTGAAGACGCCGCCGAACTGGTCGTCGCGCACCTTGCCGATGAAAGCCGCCCGGCCGCCGAGGGAGGCAATGCCGGCGGCGGTGTTGCCGGCGGAGCCCCCGGACGCCTCAATCGCCGGGCCCATCTGCTGATACAAATCCTGGGCGCGGCCTGCGTCGATCAGGGTCATGGCGCCGCGCACCAGATCGAGACGGCCGATATCCGCCTCCTCACAATGGGAGAGCACGTCGACGATCGCGTTGCCCATGCAAACGACGTCGAATTCCGCGGCGTTGTCCATATTCACTGCCCGTTTCGTTGGTGAGCCCGGTTATACGGATGGGATCGGCTGCGCGCAAAGCGGTGGTTGCGATTGCCCCGGCCAACGCTAGACTGCGCCCGCGAATCAAGCCTTTGTTAATCAGCCTAGGACAGCTTGCCACAGTGGCCGTCGTGTCCCGACGGACCATATCGCTTGATGCCCCAGCAGCACAGGAAGGGCCGGAGAGGCATGCGGAAACGCCATTCGAACAGATCTGAACGCACGTCAGCCGGCGCGATGAGCGACGGACCGCCGTTATGGGTGATGGGCGTGGCGGCGTTGATCACCCTCGGGTTCCTGGCGCTATTCATGGCGGCCTAGCAGCATGACTTGCTTGCGGGGATGGCTGTTCGGGATGTTAGCGCTGGCCGCTGCCGGCTGCGTCACGACCACGGACACCCCCGCACCGCAAGCGGCCGCCGATCCCGCGACCACGGCACCGAATACCGAGACCGCTGCGGCCCCGCCGCCGGAAGAGGCCTACGAGCCACCCGACCCGACGCAGGTCGTCGGGATGCGCCAGCATGAGGTGCTGCGGCTGCTCGGCGAGCCAAGCCTGATCCGCACCGAGTCGACCGCGGAAGTCTGGCAGTACAAACATTCCGGTTGCGTTATGGATTTATTCCTGTACCAAAACGGTCAGCCGAATGTGAGCGAAGTCGTGTATTTCGAGCTGCGCGACCTGGAGGTCGGCCAGCATTTGCCGGAAATGGCGGCGCGCTACTGCTTCGGCCACATGTTGAATACCTGACGGCTCACGCCGTCGTCTTCCCCCTGTAACCGCAGAGATCGCTGACGACACAGGCCGGGCAGTCTGGCTTGCGGGCCTTGCACACATAGCGCCCGTGCAGGATCAGCCAGTGATGGGCGTGGCGGCGGAATTCGGGCGGCACGCGTTTTACCAGCTTGTCTTCGACCTCGCGCGGCGTCTTGCCGGGCGCCAGGGTGGTGCGGTTCGACAGGCGCAGGATGTGGGTGTCGACGGCGATGGTCTCCTCACCAAAGGCGGTGTTGAGCACGACGTTCGCGGTTTTGCGGCCGACACCTGGCAAGGCTTCCAACGCGGCGCGGTCGCGCGGCACTTCGCCGCCATGGTCGGCCAGCAATTGTTCGCTGAGCTTGATGACGTTCTTCGCCTTGGTGCGGAACAGGCCAATGGTCTTGATCGCCTCGCGCACGCGGTCTTCGCCCATCGCGACAATTTGTTGCGGGGTGTTGGCGACGGCGAACAGCGGCTTGGTTGCCTTGTTGACGCCGACATCGGTCGCCTGGGCCGACAAAACCACCGACACCAGTAGCGTATAGGGATTGGTGTATTCGAGTTCGGTGGTGGGCGTCGGGTCGCGTTCGGCCAAGCGCTTGAAAAACTCGTGGATGTCCGCCTTCTTCATCCGCCTCCCCAATTTGGTCCGCGCCGGCGCGCGCGCTACTATAGAAGCGTGAGCCAAGACGCCAAACGCAGTGATGACGCGCATCTGGATGTGGTGCTCTACGCACACCGCAGCCTGCCGCCGCGCAATTTCGTCTTCATCATGGCGGTGGTCGCGGGAGTCGGCGCCTTGTTCGGGATCGCGTTCGCCGTGCACGGCGCGTGGCTGGTGTTGCCGTTCTTCGGCTGCGAGATCCTGCTGATCTATTTCGCGTTCCGGCTGAGTTACCGGGCGGCGCGCGGTTACGAAGCGATCCGCCTGACCGATGACGCGCTGACCGTGGAACAAGTGGCGCCGACCGGCGCGCGGCGGCACCACGAGTTTCGGCCGCCGCATTGGCTGCAGGTCGAATTATCGGGCGAGGCGGCCGGGAAGCGGCACCTGCGGTTGCTGAGCCATGGCCGCCGGTTGGAGATCGGCGCCTTTCTCAGCCGCGCGGAGAAAGTGGCGTTCACCGATGTGTTGCGTGGCGCATTGGCAAAACTCGGGCCGGTGCCGACAGGCGCCTAGAGGCCGAGCACGTCCTTCATGCCGTAAAGACCGGGCGACGCGTTGCGGACCCAGCGCGCGGCGGCTAGTGCGCCGCGCGTGTAGATCTCCCGGCTGCTGGCGCGGTGAGTCAGTTCGATGCGTTCGCCGGTGCCGGCCAGCACAACGGTGTGGTCACCGACGATGTCGCCGCCGCGCAACGCGGCAAAACCAATGGCACCGCGTTGCCGCGAGCCGGTTTCGCCTTCTCGCGACAACACCTGCACATCGGGCAACGAAACGCCGCGCCCCGCTGCCGCGGCGCGGCCAAGGCCGAGGGCGGTGCCAGATGGCGCGTCCACCTTGTGCTTGTGATGGATCTCGACAATTTCGATGTCGTAATCGGGGTCGAGCGCTTTCGCCGCACGCTCGGTCAGTGCCATCAGGATATTGACGCCGAGGGACATGTTCGGAGCGTAGACGACCCCGGTGTGGCGGGTGGTCCGTTCGAGCGCCCCTTGCTGTTCCGCAGACAAACCGGTGGTGCCGACGACGTAGCCGCACCGCGCCTGCGCCGCGAGTGCCGCATGCTGTTCGGTGGCGGCCGGGGTGGTGAAGTCGATCACCGCATCCACGCCGACAAACATGGCGGCCGGGTCGTCGCGCAGGGTGACTCCGATCTCACCAATGCCCGCCAGGTTGCCGGCGTCCTGGCCGAGATGCTCGGAACCGACATGTCCGGTGGCGCCGGCCAGCGCCAGATCCGGCGCCGCGGCGACCGCGGCGACCAGTTGCCGGCCCATCCGGCCGGCGGCGCCAACCACGCCGATCTTGATGGCTTCATCCATTCGTTCGCCCTTTCGTTGCCATCCCTGTCTACTTTTGGCGACCGGGGCGCTCAAGCCCGGAAAGCGAGCCCAGGGGAACGATCGGCCGGCTCAGCCGCGCGCGGCGCGGGCCTCGCCGATCAGGACGGCGGCGCGTTTGACGGCCATGACGGCGATCAACGTCACGCCCCAGAATGCCAACGTCATCTGTTGGCTGAGGCCGAGCAGGTTGAAGCCGCTGGAGATCGTCTGGAGGATTGCCAGGGCGGCCAGCAGGCTGACGACGCGGCCAAAACCGCCGTAGGGATCAACGCCGCCGAGGATCGCCGCCAGGATTGTGATCAACAGATAGGACTGGCCGAAGTCGGCGCCCGCGGAGTTGAAACGGCCCATGGTGACGATCGCCGCGACCCAACAGAGCAGACTCGACAGGACATAGACGGAGAACAGCACGCGGCGGGTGTCGACGCCAGAGTAGCGGGTCGCTTCGGCATTGGAGCCGGTCATGTGGATGCGCACGCCGATGGGCGTTTGAGTGAGCAACACGTGCACACCCGCCGCCAGCACCAAGAACAGAATGAAAGAGATGGGCAGCGATAGAAAGGTGCTGTTGGCCACCGCGATCACCGGCTCCGGGAAACCGGAAAGCGTTCGCCCGCGGGTCAGGAAAATGCTGACGCCGCTGATCAGGCTCATGGTACCGAGGGTCACCAGGATCGGGTGAATGCGCAGGATCGCCACGAACACGCCGGTGGCCAAGCCGACGCACAGGCAATAGACGAAGCCGGCGCCCAACCCGGCAATCAACCACAACAGCGCGACAATGCCGGTTGCATCCGCCGGCATCTGGGTGGTGAAGACCCAGCCCATTAGCAAGGCGGCCTGGTTGGTGGTCGCAATGATGGCCAGGTTGAGTCCGCCGGAAATGAGCGGCAGCACCATGGCCAAGGTCAGCAGCCCGAGTTCCGGCAGTTGGAACATCATGGCCTGCAACGTCGTGATCCGCGGGAACAGATCCGGCAACAGCACCGAGAACAGAACCAACAAAGCGAGGAGAAGAAGCAACAGCCCACCGGTATTACCGACCGCCCCAGGAAACAGGGTTTGCTGCAAGCGGTCGAGCCGCCCGTTCAAAGTGTCGGCCGCGTTGCGGACGTCGTTCGCCGATGAACTCATGCCGCGGCTCGCTGCCGGCGGTGGGCCGCATAGGCGGTGAAACTCATCGACGCAAGGATGGCCATGCCGATCACAACCTGGAAAAAGAATGGCGATACGCCGAGCAGGTTCAAACCGTTCTGCAATATCGCCAGCAACAGTACACCAAGGATCACACCGGCCATGGTGCCGATGCCGCCGGCCAAGCTCGCACCTCCAAGCAACGCCACGGCCAGCACTGTGAGTTCGGTCCCGGCCATCGCGGTCGGCACCGCCTGACCCACCCGGTGCGCTTGCAGAAACCCGGCGACGGCCGACAGGAAACCGAGATAGCCGTAGACGAAGAGCTGGACCCGCAGGATGTTGATGCCGACGCGGCCGGCCGCTTCCGGATTGCCGCCCAGCGCATAGATCTGACGGCCGAGGCGCGTGCGGCTCATCATCAGATGAGTGGCGAGCACGACCACTGCCATAACGACGATCGGCAGGGTGAGCCGGATCGACTCCCGTGGCGCCAACTGATAGCGCAGGAAGACGATGCGGTCGGTCCACCAGGCTGGCAGATTGTAAATCTCCGACCCGTCGGTGATGACGATAAGCAACGCGAAATAGATGCTGGCCGTGGCAATCGTGACGATGATCGACTCGACCCGCAGGAAGTAGGTCAGGACGGCGTTGACGCAGCCCAGCGCAACGCCGAGGAGCGCCGCCGCACCGAGTGCAACGATCGCCGGGTAGCCGAGTTGGGCGGCGAGAAACGCTGCCAGATACTGAGTCGCCGCGGTCGTCGCCGCGAAGGAGATGTCAATGCCGCGCGACACCAGCACGACGAACACGCCGGCTGCCAGCACGGTGGTCACCGCATAGGACTCGATGAGGTCGAAGGCGTTCGGCAGGGTGAAGAACACCGGCGACGCCAGCGAGAAGATGACGACGAAAACGGCGATCACCAAGGCGAGGGTGACTTCGGTGCGGGCGAAGACCAGGTCGCCGAGGCTACGCGTAGACGGCATCGTGCAGCTGCCCTTCGGTGTTGATGCCGGGCACATACTCGCCGACCAGGTGGCCGCCGCGCATGTGCAGCACGCGGTCGGCATTGTGGTAGACTTCGTGCAACTCGTCGGAAATCAACAGGATGGAAACACCGTCGTCCGCCAAGGCGCGGACGATGTCGTAGATCCCCTGTTTGTTGCGGATGTCGACGCCGACGGTGGGGCTGTCGAGAATCAGCACCCGCGGCGCGGTCGCTAGCCATTTGGCCAGCACAACGCGTTGTTGGTTGCCGCCGGACAGGGTCTGGGCGGCTGCCGACGCGGCGCCAGCACGAATCTTCAACTTGTCCATCCAGTCGCGCGCCAACGCCGCACGACGTGCCCGCAACAACAAGCCGGAACGCGCGGCGATCTTGTCGAGCACCGCCACACCGATATTGTCGCTGATCGATTGCCGCAGGTTGATGCCAAGGGTCAGCCGATCCTCCGACAGGTAGGCAATGCCGGCGGCGATCGCATCGCGGTTCGAGCGTAGGTGCAGCGGCTTGCCGTCGAGGCGTAATTCGCCGCCGTCAAGCTGGGTCATACCGAACAGCGCCAACGCGAGTTCGGTCCGGCCGGCACCGAGCAAGCCGGTCAGGCCGAGGACCTCACCCTCGCGTAGAGCGAACGATACATCAGTGAAGGCGCCGCGCTGGCTGAGGCCGGTCGCCTCGAGAACCGGCGGCCGGCCCTTGGTGTCGTGGGCGCGTATCGCGTGTTGGATCTGATCGCCGGTCATCAGATGTTCCAGCCGCCGGTTGTCGATTTCGGCGGCGGGGTAGGTGCCGACTTTGCGGCCATCGCGCAGTACCGTGACGCGCTCGGCAATCTCCACCACTTCTTCCAACCGGTGACTGACGAAGACGACGGCGACACCCATCGCCTGCAAGCGGCGGACCACCGACAGCAGCAGGTCGACTTCGTGGCGCGTTAGCGAGGCCGTCGGTTCGTCCATGAATAGAAGCCGGGCTTGCGCCGTGAGGCCGCGGCAAATAGCAACGATCTGGCGCTGGGCGATCGGCAGAGTTCCGACAAGCGCATCAAGCGGGATGTCGGCGTCGAGACGGCGAAGAGCATCTTGCGCCTCGGCACGCATGAGCGCCTTAGACAGCGGCGCGGCGCCGGCGCCCAACAGATGTTCGAACGCAATGTTCTCCTGGACCGACAAGTTGGGGAACAACGACAGGTCCTGATAGATGACCTGGATTCTTGCTGCCTTTGACAGCGCTGGTGTCAGCGCATGGTGGGACGACCCGTCAATGACGAGCCGGCTCCCCGGACTGGGGTTGACGACACCGGCAACGACCTTGATGAGGGTCGACTTGCCGGATCCGTTTTCGCCGACGAGGCAATGCACTTCGCCCGGCCGCACGTCCCAGTCGATCGCATCAAGCGCCGTCGTGCCGCCATAGCGCTTGGTTACATTGTGCAGCGAGAGGAAGGGGGACGCCGCGCCGTTCGTCGTCATCGCGTTCGACATCCCCCTCCCCCGCACCGGCGGCAATTACCCGTCAGTCCAGCTGACGAGCTAGATCAACTCAGCGAGTTCGTCGATCGTGTCCGGATTGATGTCGAGCATCTTGTTGGCGCGAATGGTGCGAATGTCCTGCTCCACCTTCACCGGTCCGAGCCCGGGGATATCCATGCCGTCAGTGGGCGTTACGCCGTCCGCGAGCAACTTGCCAAGGGCGACCATGGCGAAACCAGCGTCGATGGGATTCCATAGGAAGCCACGGGTGATGGCGCCGGCCTTCATCAAGTCCTTGCCCTGACTGGGAATGAACGGACCGACGACGATCACCTCGCCGACCAGTTCCCGATCGAGGATGGCGCGGCCGGCGCCGATCGGCCCGTTAGCGCCAAAGATCAACACGCCCTTCAGATCCGGTATGGCACGAATCTGGTCGAGCGTCGTACGCAAGCTGTCCTCGACGCTGTTCGACACACCGAAGCGATCGCCCACCAACTCCATGTTCGGGTACTTCTCGCGCTGGAGCGCGACGGCGGCGTCGGCCCAGACATTGTGCAGCGTGACGGTGAGACCGCCGACATACAGAATGTATTTACCCTCGCCGCCAATCGCGTCGGCAAACGCCTCGAGATGGGCCTCGCCGAACTCCTTGTTCTGAATGAGCTCGATATCCCAGTCGGCGTTCTTCTGCCCCGGCTGTTCGTGCACGATCACCTTGATCCCGGCATCCTGGGCGCGTTTGAGGACCGGTTCCAACGCCGCACCGTCGTTCGGAATCACACCAATGACGTCGACGCGCTTGGCGATGAGGTCTTCGATTGCCCGGACCTGTTGCGCGGCGTCGTCGGTTGTCGGCGCGATCATGAAGGCGTCGACGCCGAGTTCTTCGGCGGCCCGTTCGATACCTTTCTCCACGTTGTCGAACCATGGAATCCGGATTTTCGCGACGATGCCGATCTGCACCGGATCGTTGGCTGCTCGCACGCGCCGGGCACCCAGGGGGCCGAGGACCGACAGGGCGGCGCCGGCGCCAAGCAGGGTTCGACGAGTCATTCCAGTCATTTGTCCCTCCAATTGGTCAGATCTATCTGACCTGTCTGACTTGTCATATTGGTCTGACCATTGTACGACTGGTGCTCCATAGGTCAATACGGCAATGCGAGGCCGTCCCTCGGTGGCGGATGAGACATGCGTGAGAACGCCGCCGAGTGTGGTATCTCAGCGGCGATCAAAGGACGCGAGAACAGGTGAGCGCGGGAATGAAATCCGATGCGGCCGCGTTTCCGGCATTCGATTCAAAGAGTCTCCCCGTCTCACGGCAAGGGTTGGCCGAGGCGGTGGTGACTCACGTGTTGGAGTCGGTGCAGGTGGGTCTGCTGCGGCCGGGAGACCGGTTGCCGGCGGAACGTGACCTGGTCGAGATTTTCGGGGTCAGCCGGCCGATCCTGCGAGAAGCGCTGCGGGCGTTGTCGACCCTCGGGGTGATCGGTACGCGGCAGGGAGGCGGCGCCTTTATTACCGATCTTGATGCCAAGTCCTTGCTGGCGCCGCTCGACTTCTTCCTGTCGCTGTCCGATCCGAACTTCCGGGATGTGTTCGAGAGCCGGCGGGTGATCGAAGGCGATCTGGTCGCGCGGGCGGCCGAACAAGCGACCGCCGACGATATCGCCACGCTAGAGTCACTGATAGCGGCGCATGCAGATGTGGGCAGCGACCCAGTCGGCTTCCGCATGCTGGACAGCCGGCTGCACGAGATGCTGTACGCCATGGCCGGGAACGCGGTGCTAGAGCGTATGGCGACCAGCCTCTACAGCATGGGTCAAAATGTGCGGCGGCGCGCGACGATGGACTCCGCGCTGATCGCCCAAAGTACGAAAGACCATGGCTCCATCGTTGCGGCGATCAAGTCCAGCAATGCGGCGGAAGCCAGAGCCGCCATGGTGCAGCATATCGACAATATCGAAGAGAATACCCGGCTGACGATGAACCGGATGCGGCGGCTGTTGCGCGACGGACCGGCGCGGCCGACGGAAGACGGTTAGACAGTTCCGTCTGGGGTGTAGCGGCCCTGGTTCAACTAGCGCCGGGTGTCGACCGCGCAGTCAGGACAGGGCGTTAGTCCGTCAGGTCGTCCCAGAGTTCCTTGACGCGGGCGAAGAAGCCTTCGGATTCGGGGCTGTTGCTGCGGCGTTCGTGGGCGGCTTTGTCGAATTCCTTCAGCAACTCGCGTTGCTTCTTGGTCAGGTTGACCGGGGTTTCGACCATCGCATGCAAGTACAGATCGCCATGGGCGTTCGAGCGGAGAACCGACATGCCCTTGTTGCGCAGGCGGAACTGGTGGCCCGCCTGCGTGCCTTCCGGCACGTTGACGCGGGCGCGGCCGCCGTCGATGGTCGGCACCTCGATGTTGCCGCCCATGGCCGCCGTCACCATCGGGATCGGCACTTCGACATGCAGGTTCGAACCGTCGCGTTTGAAGATGCGGTGGGGGCGGATCGACAAGAAGATGTAGAGATCGCCCGGCGGGCCACCGCGCACACCGGCTTCGCCCTCGCCCGATAAGCGGATACGGGTGCCTTCTTCGACACCGGCGGGCACATTCACGCTCAGCGTCTTTTCCTTCTTCAGGCGGCCGGATCCGCCGCATTTTTTGCACGGTGTTTCGATCACCCGGCCGGCGCCATGGCAGGTCGGGCAGGTGCGTTCGATAGTGAAGAAGCCCTGTTGGGCGCGGACCTTGCCGTGGCCCTGACAGGTGGGACAGACGACCGGCTGCGACCCGCCTTCGGCGCCAGTGCCGCTGCAGGCATCGCACAGCACCGTCGACGGCACGCGGATCTTGGTGGTCTTGCCGGTATAGGCTTCTTCGAGGCTGATCTGCAGGTTGTAGCGGACATCGCCGCCGCGGGTTGAACTCTGACCGCGGCGGGCGCCGGTGAACTCGCCGAACATCTCGTCGAAGATATCGGCGAAACCGCCGGCGAAATCGAAACCGCCGGGCCGCGCCCCTGCCCCGCCGGCGCCGGCCTGTTCGAACGCGGCATGGCCGAAGCGGTCGTAGGCGGCGCGCTTTTCCTGATCCTTCAGGATGTCGTAGGCCTCGTTGACCTCTTTGAACTTCTGTTCGGCGTTCTTGTCGCCCTGGTTGCGGTCCGGGTGATGCTGCATCGCCAGCTTGCGAAACGCACGCTTGATCTCACCATCGTCCGCTTCACGGCCGACGCCGAGCGTCTCGTAGAAGTCCCGCTTCGCCACCGTTACCTCGCCCCGGACTCACGAAGCGCGCCGCATCGGTGCACGGCACGCTTCGCTGCAAACCCCATCCTGGCCCCGCCGTTACGGCGTGGAGGATTGACCCTTTTTGTCGTCGTCGACTTCTTCGAAATCGGCATCGACGACGTTATCGTCTTGATCCTGAGAGTCGGTGGATGCCGCGGCTTCGGCGGCGCCGTCAGCGGCGGTCGCGTCAGCCTGCTCCGCCTTGTACATCGCTTCGCCAAGTTTCATCGATGATTGCGCCAAGGCTTGGGATTTCTGTTCGATCTCCGCCTTGTTCTCGGCCTCGACGGCCTGTCGCAACGCAGCGACATCGGCTTCGATCGCCGACTTGTCTTCCGCCGGGATCTTGTCGCCGTGTTCGGAAAGATTCTTTTCGGTCGAATGGATCAGGGCGTCGGCCTGGTTCTTGGCTTCGACCAGTTCCTTACGTTCCTTGTCGGCACTGGCGTGTTCCTCGGCATCCTTGACCATGCGGTCGATGTCCGCGTCAGACAGACCGCCAGATGCCTGGATCCGGATCTGCTGTTCCTTGCCAGTGGCTTTGTCCTTCGCCGACACGTTGACGATACCGTTGGCGTCTATGTCGAACGCGACCTCGATCTGCGGCATGCCGCGCGGCGCCGGCGGAATGCCGACCAGGTCGAACTGGCCGAGCACCTTGTTGTCGGCGGCCATTTCGCGTTCGCCTTGGAAGACGCGGATGGTCACCGCGGTCTGACTGTCCTCAGCCGTCGAGAAGACCTGGGACTTCTTGGTCGGAATGGTGGTGTTGCGGTCGATCAGGCGGGTAAAGACGCCGCCAAGGGTTTCGATGCCGAGGGACAGCGGCGTGACGTCGAGCAGCAACACGTCCTTCACGTCACCGGCCAACACACCGCCCTGAATGGCCGCACCGATCGCAACCACCTCGTCCGGGTTGACGCCGCGGTGCGGCTCCCGGCCGAAGAAGTTCTTCACCGTGTCGATGACCTTCGGCATGCGGGTCATGCCGCCGACCAGGATCACCTCCTGGATCTCGTTCGGCTTCAACCCGGCGTCGTTGAGCGCGGCCTTGCAGGGCTCGATGGTGCGGGCGATCAGTTCGTCGACCAACGCTTCCAGTTTGGCGCGGGTCAGCTTGATGTTCAGATGTTTTGGGCCGGACTGGTCGGCCGTGATGAACGGCAGGTTGACCTCGGTCTGGGCCTGGGAGCTTAGTTCGATCTTCGCCTTTTCCGCCGCCTCTTTCAGGCGTTGCAGGGCGAGTTTGTCCTGGCGCAGGTCGATGCTCTGTTCCTTCCGGAACTCATCGGCGAGGTAGTCGATGATGCGGGCGTCGAAGTCCTCACCGCCGAGGAAGGTGTCGCCGTTGGTGGACTTCACCTCGAACACGCCGTCACCGATCTCCAGGACAGAGATATCAAAGGTGCCGCCGCCGAGGTCGTAGACGGCGATGGTGCCGGAGCCTTCTTTTTCCAGACCGTAAGCCAGGGCGGCCGCGGTCGGCTCGTTGATGATGCGCAGCACTTCAAGGCCGGCGATCTTGCCGGCGTCCTTGGTGGCCTGGCGCTGGGAGTCGTTGAAGTAGGCCGGAACGGTAATGACCGCCTGGGTGACACTGCTGCCGAGGTAGGCTTCCGCCGTGTCCTTCATCTTTTGCAGGATGAAGGCGCTGACCTCGCTCGGGCTGTATTTCTTACCGGACGCTTCGACCCAAGCGTCGTTGTTGTCCGCCTTGACGATGTTATAGGGGACGAGATCCCGGTCCTTCTGGGTCATCGGGTCGTCGTAACGGCGGCCGATCAGCCGCTTGATGGCAAACAAGGTGTTTTCAGGATTGGTGACGGCCTGGCGCTTTGCCGCCTGGCCCACCAGGCGTTCGCCGCCGTCGGAAAACGCGACCATGGATGGCGTGGTCCGCGCGCCTTCCGCATTCTCGATAACCTTACCCTGGGACGCCTCCATCACGGCGACGCACGAGTTGGTCGTGCCCAGATCGATGCCGATAACCTTGCCCATAACGCTACCTTCCCTCAGCGGACTTCCGCGGCCCGACCGCGGCACCGTGCAAGCCCCTGGAACTGATAAGTGATTTCTGTCGTGGATATAGGTGACGGGCCGGGTTGCTACAACCGCCCGCCCCTGCCCTAGACGGTGGTGTCGACCTTCTTCTCTTCGGGGGATCCCTTGGCGACGCCGACCATGGCGGGCCGTAGCAGCCGGTCCTGCAACAGATAGCCGGGCTGCAGCATCTGGACCACCGTCCCGGCCGGCTGGCCACTGTCGGGCACCTCGAACATCGCCTGGTGGAAATTGGGATCAAACCGGTCGTTCAGTGGGGTGATCTTGACGATCCCGTGCTTTTCGAAGGCAGCCAGTAGATCCCGCTCTACCGCCTCAACCCCGGAGCAGAGATTCTGCACCAGCTCGTTTTCCGCGCCCTCCGTTTCGGGAACGGCCTCGATCGCCCGGCGTAAGTTGTCGGAAACGTTCAACAAATCCTTGGCGAAGTTGGCGACGGCGTATTTGCGGGTATCCTCGAGCTGGCGTTCGTTTCGCTTCCGGATGTTTTCGCCCTCGGCCACCGCGCGGAGCAATTTGTCTCGGAATTCAACGACTTGCCGTTCCAGCTCGGCAATACGCGCCGCCGCATCTTCGACAGCGACCTCTTCCGTTGCGGGCTCCGTTGGGGCGGTTTCCGCCTCCGCGGTCGTTGCCTCCGGCGGCTCCTTATCGTGGCCGTTGGCTGCCGCCTCGGCTTCAGCTGCCTCTTCCCGCTTTTCTTCTTCCTGCATCTCTTCTCCGTTTGTGCCGGGCCTAGGCCAGGACCTTGCCGACGACTTGGGCCGTGTAATCAACGACCGGAATAATACGTGCGTAGTTCATACGGGTCGGGCCGATGACGCCGATGGCGCCGACGATCTGTTGGTCCGCATCGGTGTAGGGGGCCACTATCACGGAGCAGCCGGCGAGGCCAAACAGCTCATTCTGGGCGCCGATGTAGATTTGCACACCTTCGGCCCCGGCGGTCGCATCGAGCAGCCGGACCAAGCCTTCCTTGGTTTCCAGCACCGAAAACAGGTTGCGGACACGTTCCAGATCCTCGACGGCGTTCACGTCCTCAAGCAGTTTTTCGGTACCACTGACGATCAACAGCCGGTCGTCGCCTTCACCCGACCAGGTGGCGAGACCGGCTTGCACCAGTTCCTTGGTGAGTTGATCGAGGCTGGAACGGTCGGCCAGCATCTCCCCTTCGATCCGCGCCCTTGCTTCGGCCAGCGTGGTGCCGACCAAACGCGCCGAGAGGTAATTGGTGGCCTCGATCAGCGAAGATGCTGGCAGCCCGACCGGCACGTCGATCAGCCGGTTTTCGACACGGCCGTCGACGGTCACCATGATCACCAGGGCGCGGCCCGGTCCCAGATGCACAAATTCGAGGTGCTTCAGTTCCTTATCGCTTTTCGGCGCCAGCACCAGACCGGCGCAGTTGCTGAGGCCCGACAGGGTGCGGGTGGCTTCGCCTAAGACCTGTTCGATGGTGCGGCCGGAGGTCTGGCACTGCACCTCGATCGACTTGCGTTCGGCCTCCGAGAGGTGGCCGAGTTGGAGCAGGCCATCAACGAACAGGCGGAGGCCGGCCTCGGTCGGCAGGCGGCCGGCGGAGGCGTGGGGCGCGAACAACAGGCCGGCTTCCTGCAAATCGGCCATGACGTTGCGGATCGTCGCCGGCGACAGATTCAGCCCGAGACGGCGGGCAAGCGTCCGCGAGCCGACGGCCTCTCCGGTCTCGAGGAAGCCGTCGATCACCGCCCGCAGTACGTCGCGGCTGCGGGCATCTATGTTCTCTGGCGGGTGATTCATCTGAATGTCATAGCAAAGCTTGCGAAGATCTAGTTGCAGAAGGCGATTGTTTCAACGGGACCGCTGGACGTGAGACTAGCCCGCCTGTAGCCTCGACTGGCGGTTTCACGACACATTTTGGGAAGATAGCAATGCGACCGTCCGGCCGACGCCACAACGAGCTGCGCAAGGTCGAGCTCGTGACCGGAATCAACAAATATGCGGAGGGATCCTGCCTGGTTTCGTTCGGCGACACCAAGGTCCATTGCACCGCCAGCGTCGAAGAAAAAGTGCCGCCGTTCATGCGGGGCAGCGGACGCGGCTGGGTGACCGCCGAATACGGGATGTTGCCGCGGTCGACCCATACCCGGTCGGACCGCGAAGCGGCGCGTGGCAAGCAATCCGGCCGCACCCAAGAGATTCAGCGCCTGATCGGCCGGTCCCTGCGGGCGGTGACCGACCTGACCGGGTTCGGCGAACGGCAGGTGCGGGTCGACTGCGACGTGATGCAAGCGGACGGCGGCACCCGAACGGCGGCGGTCACCGGATCTTGCGTGGCGCTGTATCAAGCCTTCAGCGGATTGGTGCGGGCCGGCGATATCGATCGGGTGCCGATGTCGGAGCTGGTCGCCGCGGTTTCCTGCGGGATCTACAACGGCGCCGAGGTGTTGGACCTGGACTATGACGAGGACAGCAGCGCGGAAGCCGATGCCAATTTCGTGCTGACAGAGTCCGGCGGGATTGTCGAAATCCAGGGAACGGCGGAGCAGGATCCGTTCTCCGCCGATCAATTCGCTGGCCTGCTGGGGTTGGCGCAGGACGGCACCACCGCGTTGATCGCCGCACAGAAACAAGCTCTGCATCTATCGAATGGCGCGTAGCCTGGCTGGGCAACGCCTGGTCGTTGCCAGCCATAACGCGGGCAAGGTCAGGGAGATCGAGGACCTTCTCTCCCCCTTTGGCGTGGAGACCGTCGGCGCGGCGACAGTGGACCTGCCGGAACCGGTCGAGGACGGCGACAGCTATGCGGCGAACGCGCTGATCAAGGCGCGGGCGGCCACCGCGGCGACCGGGATGGTGGCGCTGAGCGACGATAGCGGTCTGTCGGTCGCGGCGCTGGGCGGGGCACCCGGCATCTATTCGGCGCGATGGGCGGACGGTGCGCGTGACTTCGCTAAAGCCATGCGTCGGGTCGAAGACGAACTGGCCGGACACAGCGATCGGACCGCTGCCTTTATCTGTTGTCTGGCGCTGGCCTGGCCGGATGACCATACCGAGGTGTTTCGAGGCGAGGTCGGGGGACATTTGGTGTGGCCGCCGCGCGGCGACCGGGGGTTCGGCTATGACCCGATGTTTATGCCGGACGCCCGGGACGACGACCTGACCTTCGGCGAACTGCCGCCCGAGGAAAAACATGCCATCAGCCACCGGGCCGACGCCTTTCGCAAACTCGTCGCCGCCTGTTTCGCCTGAGGACAGCAGGCCGGGTTTCGGCGTCTATGTGCACTGGCCGTTCTGCCAGTCACTCTGCCCCTACTGCGATTTCAACAGCCATGTCCGCACGGGGGTGGCGCAGCGCCGGTGGGCCACGGCCTATGCAACCGAGCTGCGCCACTTCGCGGCGCTGACGCCGGGGCGCATCGTCACCAGCGTCTTTTTCGGCGGCGGCACGCCTTCGCTGATGGATGCCGAGACCGTCGGCACTGTCCTACAGGCCATCGGCAGCCATTGGACATTGGCCCAGGATGCGGAGGTGACGCTGGAAGCGAACCCAGGGTCGGTGGAGGCCGGACGGTTTCGTGGCTACCGCGACGCCGGGGTGAACCGGTTGAGCCTTGGGGTGCAGGCGCTGAACGACGCCGACCTGACGTTCCTCGGGCGGCGGCACGACCGGGCCGAAGCGCTGGCGGCCATCGCGATCGCCGCCGACCGGTTCGACCGGTTTTCGATCGACCTGATGTATGGGCGGCCGGGGCAGTCGGTTGCGGCTTGGCGCGCCGAGCTGACAGAAGCGGTGACGCTGGCCGGCGGGCATATGTCGGCCTACCAATTGACCATCGAACCCGGCACGCCATTCCATGCGGCGCAACAGCGCGGTACTTTGCAGGTCCCGGCGGAGGAGGTGCAGGCGGCGTTGTATGAAACAACGCAGGATGTGCTGGGCGATGCCGGGTTGGCGGCCTACGAAATCTCGAACCACGCCAAGCCAGGTCATGCCTGCTGGCACAATCTGACCTATTGGCGGTATGGCGACTATGTCGGGGTCGGCCCCGGCGCCCACGGCCGGCTGTCGGTCGACGGGCAGGTGTATGCGGCGCGCCAGCATCGCGCGCCGGAAATCTGGCTGGAGCGGGTTGAGAGCGACGGTCATGCGACGCGAACCTGGCAGGCGCTCGATACCGCCATCATGCGCGACGAGTTGTTCATGATGGGGTTGCGGCTGACCGATGGTATCCGCAACGCCGACGTGCAGGCACGGCTGGGATGGGGCGTTGCCGACTGCTTAGCGCCAGATGCGCTGCAACGGCTGATCGATGGCGGGTTTGTCGCGTGCGATGACGGGGGACTGCGGGCGACCGACGCGGGTCGGCAGCGGTTGGACGCCGTGTTGGGGGCGCTGCTGAGTTAGTTGACGATGCTTTCGAAGCTCTCTGGCGCGGGTTCAATCTCTCGCGCGCCGCCACGCTGCACCTCGAGCACGGCGAGGCCGCGCTGCACCTCGCCCGACGGCAGCAGGCGGAAGATGCCGTCCATCCCGGCAAAGCCGTTGGCGGTGGTCAGCGAGTCGATCGAATAGGGGTCGCCGTCCGCGTCGTTAGCGCCGAGGATCGCCGCGAGCGCTACAGCGTCGTAGGCGAGAGTGGCGAGGCGATCCGGTTGGCGGCCGTACAGCGCTTCGAACCGGTTCTCGAAGTCCTGCCGCGCGGCGGGCGGTGGCGCGGCAAACCAGGCGCCGACCATATTGGGTTCGTCCCCCAGTCGCGGATTGTCCCACAGCCAGGTGCCAAGCAGGCGTACCCGCACCGGGTCGACGTCGTAGAAGGCCAGCAACGGCGCAAGCTGCAACGCCTCTTCACTGCCGCCAGGCAGCAGGATGGCGTCGAACGGGACGTCGCCCAACGTCTCGCGGTTTTCCAAACGAGCGAGAGCCTGTTGGGAGATGGTGTCGTCACGGGCCTCGAGGATCGCCCGCTGTTGCAGCAATGCCTGACGGCGTTCGTCGTAGTCGGCGAACTGCTTGATGAGCTCCGGCAGGTTTTCGTCGCCAGCGACATAGCTGGTGGTGGCGACGACGGAACTCAGGGGGTCCGCGGCGGTCGCGCCCTGCAGCGCGTTGACCATGGTGTTGCCGTAGGTGTTGCGCGGGGCCAAGGCAGCAAAAGACCGGAGGCTATTGCGTTGCGCGTAATCGACGACCCGCGCGACCTGGGCCTGGGGCAGGAAACCCATAACGAACACGCCGTTGCCGGCAACGGAGCGATCGTTGGAGAAGCTGAGGATGTTCACACCGTTGCGACGCGCGGGGAACACCGCCGCACGGGTCGAGCCGGCCGTCAGCGGGCCGAGAATCAGCCGGGCGCCTTCGTTCAAGGCGGCGTTGGCGGCGGTGCGGGCGCCATCCGCGGTGCCGCCAGTGTCAAAGGGCTTCAGCTCGAACTCCTCGGCGGCTACGTCGAACAGGGCGAGTTGGGCCGCGTCCAGCAAATCCTGACCGCGTTTGGCTTGCGGACCGGTGAGCGGCAGGAGAATGGCGACGGATGGCCGCTGTTCCGGTAGTTCCAGCGGGTCGCGCGCGCCTAATAACTGTTCCAGCGTGTCGTTCGCTGGTTGATCGGTCGTGCTGCGTGGCGCACCTGTCGCGGGCTCGGCTTGCTCGCCGCCGCCGATGCCGATTACGCTGGTTTCGCAAGCGCCGAGCAGCAGGGCTACCGACAACAAATATGAAGCGTGCTGGAACTTCACGGTCGAATCACTCCCCCGAATCGGACGTCAAGGGTAGGGCAAAACCGGCCCCCAGCCTACCGCCGGGCTTGTATCTCGTGGCCACGCCGATCGGCAATCTGCGCGACATCACGTTCCGCGCGGTCGATACACTGTCCGCCGCGCATGTGATCGCCTGCGAAGACCGGCGGGTGACGGCAAAGCTGCTGCGGGCGTATGACATCCGGACACCGACGCTGACCTACAACGACCACAACGCACCGAGGATTCGGCCGAAGCTGATCGAACGGCTGCAAAAGGGCGAGAGTGTGGCGTTGGTGAGCGATGCCGGTACGCCATTAATCGCCGACCCCGGCTATCGGCTGGTGCGGGATTGCGCCGCGGCTGGCGTCCCGGTGGTGAGCGTGCCGGGGGCGAATGCGGCGATTACGGCGCTGGCGGCGGCGGGTTTGGCCACGGATTCCTTCCTGTTCGTTGGGTTCCTGCCGCCCCGGACGGCGGCGCGGCGGCGACGGTTGGCGGCGCTGGCATCGATCGACGCAACGCTGGTGTTCTATGAGTCACCGCGGCGGGTGGCGGCGGCACTCGGCGACATGGCGGAGGTGCTGGGTGCTCGTCGCGAGGCGGCCGTGGCGCGGGAGCTGACCAAGCTGCATGAGGAGATCGTGCGGGCCGACCTTGCCGGCCTGGCGGCTCGCTATGCCGATGCCGACCCGCCGAAAGGCGAGGTGGTGGTGCTGGCCGGTCCGCCACCGGATGGGGCGGCGCCCGATGCTGCTGAGGTAGACGAGTTGCTGCGTGCGGCGCTGCAGGACTCAAGCTTGCGTGACGCGGCCGCACAGGTGAGCGCTGTGACCGGTGTTGCGCGCCGCGAGGTGTATGCGCGCGCGGTGCAACTCAAAGAGAAATGACCAACGCGCGGCGGCGGGCGGAGCGGCGCGGGCGGTTGGCCGAGACGATCGCCATGGCGGTGTTGCTACTGAAGGGCTACCGGATCGTCGCGCGCCGGTACCGCACGCCGGTTGGCGAGCTGGATCTGGTGGCGCGGCGC
>JANQOE010000055.1 GCA_028279245.1 Alphaproteobacteria bacterium | reverse complement strand
TTGTCGCAACCGTCGGCCATCGGATAGCAGCAAGCAATCGTCGTCGGCGCATCGAGCCCCGCCTTGGCGGCCGCGCGTTGCCAGGCCCCGACCGACGATCCGGTCGTCGTCGTCGAGAACTGTGGATAGAGCGGCAGCAACACGATCCGGTCAGGCCGATAGCCAAGCACGTCCTGCACCGCCTCTTCGGTCAGCGGATGCCAATAGCGCATCGCGATGAAGCACCGGATTTGGCCCATATCCGCGAGTTGCAGGACCTGCTCCAGCGCCTGCGCTTGCGCAATCGTGTTCGCCAGCAACGGCGAACCACCGCCAAGATGCTCATAGATCTCTCGCGCGACTGGTGCCCGCCGCCGCGAAATCAGCTGCGCCAACAACCAGCGCACTAGTCCGGGTGCGCCGATAATCGCCGGGTCATTGAACAGATTGAACAGAAACGGCCGGACCGACTCCGGATTGTCGGGCCCGCCGAGATTGAACAGGACAACCGCTGTCCTCAACGGACGTCCCGCACGGCAGCGACAAGATCGGCAACATGCTCTGGCGGTGTCTGCGGCACGATGCCATGGCCCAAGTTGAACACATGTGGGCCACCGGCCAACGTCTGCTTGATGTTGGCTATGGCGTCTTGCATGGCTTTGCCACCGGCGACCAGCGCGGCTGGATCCAGATTCCCTTGAACCGCCACGTGCTGTTGCAACTCATCGACAACCCAACCGAGCGGCAAACTCGTATCGAGGCTGACCGCGTCGACCCCGGTCTCGGCCACATAGTCGCGATACAGCAAACCCGCGCCTCTCGGAAAACCGATAATCGGCACAGCCGGATGCTTGCCCTTCAACTCACCGACAATGGCGCGGGTCGGTTCGATTACCCATTCACGGAACGCCGCTTCCGGCAATGCACTGGCCCAGGTATCGAACAACTGCAGCACCTCGGCACCCGCTTCGACCTGAGCGGAGAGATGGCGAACGGTCGCCTCGACCAGCTTCTGCATAAGTTCGCGGAATGACGACGGCTCCCGATACAGCCATCCCTTGGCATGCAAGAAATCGCGGCTCGATCCGCCTTCGACCATGTAGGTCGCGACGGTCCAGGGCGCACCGGCAAAGCCGATCAACGTCACCTCGTCCGGCAGCGCCGCCCGTATTCGGCCGACGGCCTCGTACACCGGCCCCAGATGTGCCACCACCCGGTCCGGTGCCAACGGTTTCAGATCGGCCGCCGTACGCACCGGCGTCAGCTTCGGCCCCTCGCCCTCCTGGAACCACACCTGCTGTCCCAACCCATCGGGCACCACCAGGATATCCGAGAACAGGATGGCCGCGTCGAATCCGAACCGGCGGATCGGCTGCAAGGTCACTTCGGTCGCCAATTCCGGCTGGTAACACAGATCGAGGAATGTCCCAGCCTTCGCCCGAACCTCTCGGTACTCCGGCAAATACCTGCCTGCCTGCCGCATTAGCCAAATCGGCGGCGTATCCAGCCGTTCACCTGCCAGCACCCGCAGGAGCTTCTTTGCCAAGCTTGATCTCCGTTACCGCCCGTTTGTCCCCGTCCGGGACGCTGCTCATATCATTATGATCTTATTTAGAAAAAGGATGTGATTGTAATTGGCACTGGGGATAGTGAGGATTATCCGTCGTCCACAGCTTATCCCGACCCACCCGCTGCGCCGCGGTGCAAACCGTCGCAGTTGTGGATCGACCTGGTACGACTCGCGGCGAAACCAGCCGATCGGCCCGTTGTGAATCCCGTGGGAAACAGGGATGAACCAGACTCTCGAAGGTTGTATCAACCATTTTCAAATAGGTTAGGAACTCTATCCAAAAGTGGGTGGTCTCCGAACATCACAAATGACAGGTTGGACAGAAATCGGCAAAAACCGCTTGGGCCCGATTCCTCCACAGACTCGATGAAAAGTTTCCACCTTCATTGCGTATCCGATTCCACCGGCGACACGATCCGCAGCGTCGCCCGCGCCTGCCTCGTGCAGTTCGATGGTGCCGACCCGGTGGAACATCTCTGGCCCCTCGCGCGGACGCCCCGCGCCATCGAACGGGTGCTGGAATACATCGCGGCCGACCCGGGCCCCGTGCTGTTCACCATCGTCAATGACAAGCTGCGCGATCAGCTCACGCAGGGCTGCCGCCAATTACAAGTGCCCTGCATTTCGGTGCTCGATCCGGTGATCGCCGCGCTCGGCACATTTCTCGGCCGCCGACCCGGACATAAGCCGGGCAAACAACACGTGCTCGACGCCGAGTATTTCAAACGCATCGAAGCGATGGATTGGGCGATCGCCCATGACGACGGACAACAATTCGCTGACATCGAAACGGCAGATGTTGTCCTCGTCGGCGTGTCCCGAACATCAAAGACGCCGACCAGCCTTTACCTCGCCAACCGTGGCATCAAGGCGGCGAACATCCCGTTCATCCCCGACATTCCGTTGCCGCCGGAACTGGATACCGTCGTCAAACCGCTGGTCGTCGGCCTGACCAAAGACGCCAAACACCTTGTAGAGGTGCGACGGTCGCGCCTGCTGTCGTTGCAGGAGAGCCATGCCACCAACTACACCGACCCCGAGCACGTGAAAGAAGAGATCGCGTCGGCGCGCCGCTTGTTTACCCAACATGGCTGGCCGGTCATCGATGTCACGCGGCGCTCCATCGAGGAAACGGCCGCCGCCGTGATGCAATTGTTGGTCAAGCGCAACGCCGCTGCGGAACACAGTGCCGACGCCGCAGAATAGGGTCATCCTCGCCTCGGCCAGTCAGGTCCGCGCCAAGCTGCTGACCGCGGCCGGAGTGCCGCACATCGTCGAACCCGCCAATGTGGACGAGGATGAAATCAAGCAAGCGCTTCGCCTGGAAGGCGCGCCGGTGGACTATGTTGCCGAGACACTGGCCGAGACCAAGGCACAACAAATCAGCCAAAGGCATTCGGACGCGCTGATCATCGGCGCCGATCAAACACTCGCCCTCGGCGACCGACTATTCGACAAGCCGCCGGATCTTGCCGCAGCACGCAATCAACTCGTCACACTGCGCGGCGAACAGCACACACTGCACGCTGCTGTTTGCGTTGTGCGTGCGGGCCAACGCATCTGGCACACCAACGTGCCGGCACATCTCACCGTGCGCGAGTTCAGTAACGAATTCCTGGATGCGTATTTGGACGCAGTCGGAGACGCGGCCTGCCGCTCCGTCGGTGCATATCAACTTGAAGGCTGGGGCGCCCAACTGTTTGCCAGGATCGACGGCGACTACTTCACCATCCTCGGATTACCTTTGCTGCCGTTGCTCGACTTCCTGCGCGGCCATCGCATCGTCCTTCCATGAGAATCACCGGTAAAGCCAAATTGGCAGGTGTCATGGGATGGCCGGTCGAGCACTCGCGCTCACCGCAACTGCACGGACATTGGCTGTCATGCTACCGCATCGACGGTGCATATTTGCCATTACCCGTGAATCCAGCGGATCTGCAAGCCGCGCTGCGTGCGCTGCCCAAGCTTGGCTTCGCCGGCGTCAACCTGACAATCCCCCATAAGGAAGCGGCGGTCGAGATTGTCGACACGATAGACGCTGACGCCAAACGCATCGGCGCCGTCAACACTGTGGTCGTCGGTGCGGATGGACAACTCGCCGGCAGCAACACCGATGCGTTTGGTTTTCTAGAACACCTGCGGCAAACCGTATCGGCGTGGAACGCGGCAGATGGACCGGCGGTCATCCTCGGCGCGGGTGGCGCCGCGCGCGGGGCAGCCGTCGCGCTTCTGGATGTTGGCGTACCGGAAGTGCGGTTTGTCAATCGCACGGTGGCGCGCGCCGAACATCTGGTCGGCGACCTCGGCGGTCGTACCAAAGCCTTCGCCGTGCCTGATCTGAACGACGTGATACACGATGCCGCGCTGCTAGCCAACACCACGTCGCTCGGCATGACCGGTCAGCCGCCCCTCGAGATGTCCCTCGATACGCTGCCAACCCAAGCCATCGTCTACGACATCGTCTACACGCCCTTGCAAACGCCGTTGCTCGCGGCGGCGCGTGCCCGCGGCAATCCTACGGTCGACGGCCTCGGCATGTTGCTGCACCAAGCGCGTCCCGGTTTCGAAGCCTGGTTCGGCGTTGCACCGGAGGTGACGGCCGCTTTGCGCGCCGCGGTGCTGGAAGACTAGGTGTTCATCCTCGGCCTCACCGGCTCCATCGGCATGGGCAAGTCGACCGCCGCTCAAGTCCTGCGGGACCATGGCGTCCCGGTACATGATGCGGACGCCGTTGTGCACCAGTTCCTCGCGCCCGGCGGCGCCGCTGCGGATCAAGTCCGGCAAGCCTTTCCGGAAGCGGTCGCCGACGGCACGGTCGATCGCCAGGCCCTCGGCCGCATCGTGTTCGCTGATGACACCGAGCTGCAGCAGCTCGAGGCAATCTTGCATCCTCTGGTCCGGCAATCGGAAGGACGGTTCGTCGCCGACCAACGCGCGGCCGGCGCCGACCTCGTTGTATTGGATATCCCGCTTCTCTTCGAAACGGGCGCGCAGAACCGCGTCGACGCCGTGTTGTTGGTCACCGCGCCGGAGGACGTGCAGCGGGAACGGGTGCTCAGCCGGCCCGGCATGACCGAAACACGTTTTCAACAAATCAAGGCGCGGCAAACGCCCGACGCCGAGAAACGGCAGCTAGCGCAACATATAGTATTGACGGATCAGCCCCACGCTATTACTGCGCAACAGATCCGAGACATCGCCGACGAGCTGAGGGATCTGGGTGCGCGAAATCGTTCTGGACACGGAGACGACGGGACTCGACCCAAACAGCGGTGACCGCATTGTCGAAATCGGCTGCGTCGAACTGCACCGCCTCATGCCGACCAGCAAGGTTTTCCACCAATACATCAATCCAGAACGCGACATGCCGGACGAGGCGTTCCGCGTGCACGGGCTCAGCAACGAATTCCTCTCCGACAAACCGGTCTTTGCGGAGGTCGCCGGCGACCTGGCCAAGTTCCTCGACGGCGCCAAGCTCATCGCCCACAACGCATCCTTTGATGTCGGTTTTCTGAATTCGGAATTCGCTGTCCTTGGCCTGCCGGCCATCCAGTTCGACCGTGTCGTCGATACCGTGGCGCTCGCCCGCCGCCGGTTCCCCGGCGCCCAGGTCAGTCTCGACGCGTTATGCCGCCGCTTCGAAATCGATCTGTCCGCACGTGACAAGCACGGCGCGCTGCTCGACGCGGAGTTGTTGGCCGCGGTCTATCTGGAACTCATGGGCGGGCGGCAGCCGACCCTAACGCTGGCCGCGGGTGCGGCCGCACAAACCATTCAAGTCGACCGGCCACACCGGCCGGCCCGCCACTTCGCACCGAACCCGGCCGAGCTGGCGGCGCACACCGCCTTTCTCGAACAGCTCAAGGACCCGATCTGGCTCCGATCAGGCTGACGACGTTTCCGGCGCCGCCGCCGGTGCCGGGCTCGCCGGCTGGGGCGCGCCCTGCTGCTGTTGCTGCTTCATATGCGCAACGCGCTGTTGGTACAGCGCCAGGAAATCGATCGGCTGGATCGTCAACGGCGGGAATCCACCGTCCCGAATGCTGTTCGTCAGGATCGACCGGGCGTAGGGAAACAACAGTCGTGGCGCTTCGATCAGCAGGAGCAGTTGCACATGCTCCTTGGCGACACCCTCGCCCATCGAAAACACGCCCGCATACTGCACTTCGCCAAGGAAGATAACCTCGTCGCTGTCGCGCTTGGCCTCGGCGCGCAACATCAGCACCACTTCGAAACCCTGGTCGCCGAGATCCTTCGCGTTGACATCGACGCTCAACGCGACCTTCGGCCCGGCCGTCGGCATCAGCGTCGCGGGCGCACCCGGATTCTCGAATGACATGTCCTTGAGGTATTGCGTGCGGACCGTGAGTGGTGGCCCCTTGGCAGCGGTCGGTGACGCGCCGCCCTCGCTTGTTGCGCCCGTCGGTGCGCCATTCGGTCCGTCGGCCATCATTTCCCCATTCGATTATCGTGCGCTTCAGTTGCGCGGGATCGCTATCACGCTTTCCCACCGGTCACAACGTCTCACCGTAGACGCGGCCGGTTCGGATCGTCGTCATCCGGGTCGACTTCATGAAAGTCGCCGTCGACGACGGTTGGTCCATCGCCCGGCGGCTGCGGACCGGCCGCACCGCCAAAGCGGATGCCGCCGTGGGCGCTCAGATAGGTCCACAGGTTCTTGCCGATAGCGTCGCGGACCGGCGGTATCAGCAGGGCAAAGCCGACCGCGTCGGTCACAAATCCGGGAGTGAGCAACAGCGCGCCTGCCAATAGCAGGCAGATTCCGTCGAACAGCTCCCGCACCGGCAGTCGCTGGGCCGCCATCTCCCGCTGCGCCCGGGCCAGGGTCGCCAGGCCCTGCTGCCGCAGCAACGCGGTGCCGATCAGCGCCGTCAGCACAATCGCCGCCAAAGTCGGCCACAGACCGATCAATCCGCCGACCTGAATAAAGACGGCAATCTCCACGATTGGCGTGATAATAAGAATAAGGAATATCAGGCGGCCCATGCTTGCGCTGTGCCCCGGTGTACCTATTTACAAGGAAGTATTTCCAGCTGGCCGGACTAGTCGTTGACTTGGACAGGCCGCTGGCATTGAGTGACCCTGTGGGAGAAGTGCATTACTAACGCAGGCGTTCAAACGGGTCCAGTCGGCTGCCCCGGCTGGCCCTTGCAGCGCGTGCCGACGGCGGGCAACGGTCTTGGGTAACATCGATCTTATTATATTCGCCATGATTGCCGCCTTTCTGGTGTTGCGGCTCCGCAGCGTCCTGGGGCGCCGCACCGGCCATGAACGGCCGCCGGGCGACCCGTATTCTGCCAAGCCGAAGGCCGAACGGGCGGACAACAGCGACCGCGTCGTCGCGCTGCCGAAGCGGGGCGAGGCGCCGAAGCCGGTGGATGCCTCGGCCGACCCGTTAGAGGCCGGCCTCACCCAGATTCGCATCGCCGACAACAACTTCGATCCGGACGAATTCGCCCAGGGCGCCAAATCCGCCTTTGAGATGATCGTCAACTCCTACGCTTCCGGCGATCGGGAGACACTGCGGCCGCTGCTCAGCGATGAAGTGTATGACAACTTCGGAAGAGCGATTGACGAACGCGCCGCCAACAAACACACCCTGGAAACAACCCTGGTGGCTGTCCGCTCGTCGGACATCCTTGAAGCATCGATGGATGGGCGCGTCGCGTTTTTGACGGTGAAGTTCGTCACCGAGCAAATCAACGTCACCCGCGACGACAAGGGCGAGGTTGTGGACGGTGATACCAGTCAGGTCGCGACGGTTACGGACATTTGGACGTTTGCCCGCAACACGCGGTCCCGCAATCCGAACTGGACTCTGGTCGCGACCGAAGCGCCGAACTAGACCGGCCCTCACTCTTCTTGTCTGCTTGACCGCCGCGGCCTGCAGCGTCGAGGAGCCCGAGGTGCCGACCGCCGAAATCCAACTCACCGCCGCCGCCTACGAGGAATTGCCCGGCTGGGGCAATGATGACCTCACCGCGGCCTTGCCCGCGTGGCGCCGCTCCTGCGACCGGCTCGCGCGGCTGGCGCCGGAAACGCAGCTCGGCCGGCTGGCGATTGGCGGCACCGTGCGCGACTGGACGGACATTTGTGCCGACATCCGCGCCGCGCCGGCCGACAATGGGGTCATCCGCGAATTGGTCGAAGCGCACCTCCGGCCCTTCCGCGTTTCCGCCGGCGATCGGTCGGAAGGTCTGTTCACTGGCTACTACGAACCGATCTTTGCCGGCGCCCGGGCTCGCAGCGACAAATTCGACATCCCGCTGCACGCGGTGCCGCCCGACCTGGTCGAGGTGTCCCTGGGCGACTTCGACGCCGCGCTGGACGGCCGCCGCCTGGTCGGCCAGGTCGTCGATGGCCGGCTACAGCCCTATCACCGCCGCGGCGACATCCAGAACGGCGCGATCGACGGCAAGAATGCGGAACTGATGTGGATGGCCGACCCGCTGGAGGCTTTCATTCTCCACATTCAGGGCTCCGGCATCATCGAAACGCCGGAGGGCGAGGTGGTCCGGGTCGGTTTCGCCAACCACAACGGCTTCGATTACGTTTCGGTTGGGAAATGGTTGATCGCTGCCGGCGAACTGCCGGAGCATCAGGCCGATTTCGAGGATATCCGCGCCTGGATGGAAAACAATCCGGCGCGGGCTCGGGATGTCCTGGCCATCAACGAACGCTATATCTTCTTCCGGGAGCTGACGGGCGAAGGCCCGCTCGGCGCCGCCGGCGAAGTGCTGACCCCGGAACGCAGCCTGGCGGACGACACCGACCTGCTGCCCCTGGGCGTGCCGATCTGGCTCGATGCCGAACACCCGGACCCGGCGGCAGACCGGTTGCAGCGGCTGATGGTCGCGCAAGACGCCGGCAACGCCATCAAAGGCGCGGTCCGCGGCGACTTCTATTGGGGCACCGGCGATGCAGCACTCGCCCAGGCCGGCCGCATGAAGAGCAAGGGCGAGTACTACATCCTGTTGCCCCGGTCCCTCGACGTGACCCGGCTCGCCGCTGTGAATCCTTGATATTTGGCACCTTGTTGTTGAGGTGCTAATCAGCGGCGATGCAAGTTGCCCTGTTCGTCACCTGCCTTGTCGATCTGTTTCGGCCCAGTGTCGGCTTCGCCGCCGTCAAACTGTTAGAGAACGCCGGTTGCGAAGTGACCGTGCCGGCGGCGCAGACCTGTTGCGGCCAGCCGGCTTACAACAGCGGCGACCGCGCCGACGCCCGCGCCATTGCCAAACAGGTCATTGCCACCTTCGAAGGTTATGACCATGTCGTCGCGCCGTCGGGCTCCTGCGCCGGCATGCTGCGCAAGCATTATCAGGCGTTGCTCGGGTCCGATCCGGCGTGGGCCGACCGTGCGGCGGCCCTGGCCAGCCGCTCCCATGAGCTCACTTCCTTCCTTACCGACGTGTGCGGGGTCGACCAGGTGGATGCCGCCTATGCCGGGACCATCACCTATCACGACAGTTGTTCCGGCTTACGCGAACTGGACGTTCAGAAACAGCCGCGGGCCCTGCTGGCCACGGTCCGCGACGCCCATCTGCGGGAGCTGCCGGGCGCCAACGTCTGCTGCGGCTTCGGCGGGACCTTCTGCGTGAAGTACCCGGACGTCTCCAACCGCATGGCCGAAGACAAGGCGGCGGATATCGTGGGCACCGGCGCCGATACGGTCCTCGCCGGTGACCTCGGCTGCCTGATGCAAATCGCCGGCAAGCTTCAGCGGCAGGGCGTCAACATCAAGGTCCGCCACGTTGCGGAAGTCCTGGCCGATCAGGGCGCCGATCCGGCCATTGGGGAGGCGCAATGAACGAAGCCACCGCCCTCGATTTCAACAAGAACGCCCGTTCCGCCGTCAAGGACGAGACACTTCGGGCGGCATTGCAACGCGGCGGCGCCCACTTCCAAGGCAACCGCCGGGCCGCCATCGACACGCTGCCCGAATTCGACCGGCTGCGGGACGAAGGCCGGGCCATCAAGGACGAGGTGCTCGAAAACCTCGACCACTATCTGGAAATCTTCGAAACCAACGCTCAGGCCGCCGGCGGCTCCGTGCATTGGGCCCGCGACGCGGCGGAGGCCCGCAACATCGTCCTCGACATCTGCCGGTCCGTCGACGCCCGCACCGTCAACAAGGGCAAGACCATGATCGCCGAGGAAATCGGCCTCAACGAATTCCTCGAGGAAAACGACATCCGGCCGGTCGAAACCGATCTCGGCGAATACATCATCCAACTCCGCCACGAACGCCCCAGCCACATCATCGCCCCGGCCGTTCACCTGACCAAAGGCCAGGTAGAACAGACGTTCCGAAAGGAACATGACGACCTCGACCCGAACCGTTCCCTGGAGGAACCGATCGAACTGGTGGCCGAAGCCCGCCAGGTGCTGCGCCAGAAGTATTTCGAGGCGGAGGTCGGCATCACCGGCGCCAATTTCCTGATTGCCGAAACCGGCTCCAGCGTCATTGTCACCAACGAAGGCAACGGCGATCTGTCGCAAATCCTGCCGCGAGTCCACATCGTTCTGGCCAGCCTGGAGAAAGTCGTTCCGACCCTGGAAGATGCTTCGACCCTGATGCGCCTGCTGGCCCGGTCCGCCACCGGCCAGGAGATGAGCGTCTACACGACGGTCTCCACCGGCCCGCGCCGCGCCGCGGACCTCGACGGGCCGGAGCAATACCACGTCATTCTGCTCGATAACGGCCGTTCCGGAATGCTTGGGACCGAGTTCCAGGACATGCTGCGCTGCATCCGCTGCGGCGCCTGTATGAATCACTGCCCGGTCTACCAGTCCGTCGGCGGCCACACCTATGGCTGGGTCTATGTCGGCCCGATGGGTGCAGTGCTGACCCCGCAATTCGTCGGTGTCGACACGGCAAATCACTTGCCAAATGCCTCAAGCTTCTGCGGCCGCTGCGAAGAAGTGTGCCCCATGCGTATTCCGCTGCCGAAAATGATGCGTCATTGGCGGGAACAGGCGTTTGAAGGCGGCCAGGTCACCGGCATCCAGCGCCGGGCACTGAAGCTCTGGGCCTATGTCGCCCAACGCCCTCGGCTCTATCACCGCCTTGCTCGTCTGCCGGTCGGGGTGCTGCGCCGCCTGGCCGGCCGCCGCGGCCGGCTGCGCAGCTTGCCGATGGGCACGGCTTGGACCGCGCACCGCGACTTCCCAGCGCCCCAGGGCAAAACGTTTCAGGAGCAATGGGCGGCCCAGGGCGGTCGAACCGCATGAGCAGCCGCCAGGACATCCTGGGCAAGATCCGCAGTTCCTTGGGCGCCGAAGGCACATCGGCAGGGAAACGGGCCGCCGTCGAGGACCGGATCAAAACCCATCGCCGCAACACCGTCCCGGCCCGCACCGATCGCACGCCGGCGGACTTACAGAAACTGTTTGCCGAGAAGGTGACCGCTGTTCATGGCACCGTCGCCACGGTCGACGGCATGGCCGCCGCGCCGGAAGCGGTGCTCGACTATTTGCGGCAACACAACCTGCCGGCCCAGGTCATCTTGGCGCCGGACCCCAGCCTCGATGCTGCCCCTTGGGCGGACTCGAAACTACTTGAAACCCGCCGCGGCAAAGCTGACCCCGACGATCAGGTCAGTGTCACCTCCGCCGTCGCCGCGGTCGCCGAATCCGGCACGCTGATCGCCACATCGGGTCCGGACCATCCGTCGACCCTGAACTTCCTGCCGGAAACCCATATCGTCGTGCTGCCGGCGGGCCGCATCGCCAAAAGCTACGAAGATGTGTGGGATCAACTTCGCGCGCGCCATGGCGCCGAACTGCCGCGCACCATCAACATGATCACCGGCCCGTCCCGCAGCGGTGATATCGAACAGACCCTTACCCTCGGCGCCCACGGCCCGCGCCGCCTGCATGTCATCATCGTCGCCGATGCTTAACGTCCGCGCGGATACAGTGGTCTGCATGTCCGGCGACCAACATGACGACGAATTCCGCCGCACGGTTGGCGACATCCGTCCGCTCAAAGGCAAACGCGAACGCGTTGCGCCGCCGCGCCGCCCCTTGCCGGTCGAACCGATGCGGCATGAGACCGAACATCCGACCCCGGCCGAAGGGCCGGCGCTGGAAATCGGCAACACCGCTGGCGTCGACCGTCGCACCGCCGAACGCTTGCGCCGCGGCAAACTCAACATCGACGGCCGCCTCGACCTGCACAGCCACACCCAAGACGACGCCTATCGCGCGCTGACGGCATTCATCACCGACAGCGTCGCGCGCGGCCGCCGTTGTCTGTTGATCGTCACCGGCAAGGGCGCGGTCAGCGAAGGCGGTGGGGTCTTGCGCCGGCGCGTGCCCCAATGGCTCAATCTGCCGCCCTGCCGCGGCCATGTGCTGGCAATCGCCCAAAGCCAGCAACAGCATGGCGGCGCCGGCGCGTTGTATGTCCTCCTCAAGCGAAGCAGGAAAAACGGCGAGAAGTGACTCCCTTCGGTGCGAAGATCAGGGAATTGCGCAAGGCACGCCGCGTCACGCTGAAACAGATGGCGGCCGATCTACAGATCTCCGGCGCCTATCTGTCGGCGTTGGAACATGGCCACCGCGGTTTGCCGAGTGAGGCGCTGGTCGTGCAGATCTGCGAATACTTTCACCTCATCTGGGATGATTATGAGGAGATGCAGCGGCTCGCCGCCCTGTCCCATCCCCGCATCGTCATCGACAGCTCGGGGTTGTCACCGTCGCACACCGCGCTGGCCAACGAACTGGCCCACCGCATCCGCGAACTCCCGGCGGACGCCGCCGACCGGCTGCTCGCCACCCTCCGCGCTGCCTAGCCCGTGGCCATCGAAATCAGCGACCTGCGCCACGCGCCGGATCATTTGCCCGCGGCCGTGTCTTTGGTCTGGAACGAATGGAGCTACCTGACCGACGAAACCCTGGCGGAGGCGGAGGCCGCCTGGCACACCCACCTGGCGGCGCCACGGCTCCCCACCCATCTGGTTGCTATCGACGGCGGCGCCTGCGTTGGCACCGCCACCCTGGCCCCCTTCGACCTGCCGATCCGTCCCAACCTGACGCCCTGGTTGGCGGCGGTCATCGTCACTCCCGATTATCGCGGCAACGGTGTCGGTGGCCTACTTGTTACGGAAGTGGAACGGCTCGCCAGAGAACGTTGCGGCTTCGAATCGATCTACCTTTTCACCACGGATGCCGCGGATTTTTACCGCCAACGCGGCTGGCGCCTGCGCGAACACGGCACCTACCGCGAACAGGCGATCACCATCATGGGCAAGTCGTTGCTATAGCGGAACGGTCGGCTAAAGAATAAACCGCGACAGATCCGCGTTCTTCGCCAGCTCCGCGACCCGCTCATGCACCTCGGCGGCCTCGATGACGATGGTCTCGCCGGACCGGTCGGTGGCGGTGAAGCTGATCTCTTCCAGCAGCTTTTCGAGCACGGTCTGCAGCCGCCGGGCGCCGATATTCTCGACGCTTTGATTGATCTCGGCGGCTAGGTCGGCCACCGCGTCGATCGCCTCTTCGCTGAAACTCAGCGATAGATCTTCGGTCGCCAGTAACGCCACATATTGCTTGATCAGGCTGTTCTCCGGCTCCCGCAGGATCCGTCCGAAGTCGTCGCGGTTCAGCGCCTTCAGTTCGACCCGGATCGGCAACCGGCCTTGCAGCTCAGGCAACAGATCCGACGGCTTCGCCAGGTGAAAGGCGCCGGAGGCGACGAACAGAATGTGATCTGTCTTCACCGCGCCATGCTTGGTGACAACCGTCGTACCTTCGATCAGCGGCAATAGATCGCGCTGGACGCCTTCGCGGCTGACATCGGCGCCAGAACGGTCGGTCCGCGCAGTGATCTTGTCGATTTCGTCCAAGAAGACGATGCCGTTCTGCTCGACCGTGTGCACCGCCTCCTGCACGATCCGGTCCTGGTCCAGCAGCTTGTCGCTTTCGTCCGCCATCAGGGTTTCGTAGCTCTCGGAGACCTTCATTCGCCGCGGCTTGGTCTTCTGGCCGAACGCTTTGCCCAGCATGTCGTTCAGGTTGATCATGCCCATCTGCGCGCCGGGCATGCCGGGAATGTCCATTGTGGGCAGTTGAAGCCCGCCTTGCTCGGCGACCTGCACTTCGATTTCCTTGTCGTCGAGTTCGCCGGAACGCAGCTTGCGCCGGAACGCCTCGCGTGTTGCCTCGCTGGCCTTCTCGCCGACCAGCGCGTCAAGCACCCGCTTCTCGGCGTTGATCTCGGCCTGCGCCGTCACTTCTTTGCGCTTCTGCTCCCGCGTCATCAGGATCGCGGATTCGACCAGGTCGCGGACGATCGACTCCACATCGCGGCCGACATAACCGACCTCGGTGAACTTCGTCGCCTCGACCTTGATGAACGGGGCGTTGGCCAACCGCGCCAGCCGCCGCGCGATCTCGGTCTTGCCGACGCCGGTCGGCCCGATCATCAGGATGTTTTTCGGCAACACCTCCTCGCGCAGCTCTTCCGGCAGTTGCTGCCGGCGCCAGCGGTTGCGCAGCGCAATGGCGACGGCACGCTTGGCGTCGTCCTGGCCGACGATAAAGCGGTCGAGTTCGGAAACGATTTCTCGCGGCGAAAAGGTGGTCATATGGTCTCGACGGTCAGGTTGGTGTTTGTGTAGACGCAAATCTCGGCAGCGATGGCCATCGCCCGGCGCGCCACGGCTTCCGCATCCATGTCCTTATTGTCCATCAACGCCCGGGCCGCGGCGAGCGCATAGTTGCCGCCGGAACCAATGCCGATCACCCCATCGTCCGGTTCCAGTACGTCGCCGGTGCCGGTCAGCACCAGGGACTCGTCATTGTCGGCGACCACCATCATTGCTTCGAGCCGCCGCAGGTAACGGTCGGTGCGCCAATCCTTCGCCATCTCGACACAGGCGCGCACCAGTTGGCCCGGATGCTTTTCCAGCTTGCCTTCCAGCCGTTCGAACAGGGTTAAGGCGTCGGCCGTCGCGCCGGCAAACCCGGCGATCACATTGCCGTCGCGTAAGCGTCGCACCTTGCGGGCCGACCCTTTCATCACGGTCTGCCCCATACTCACCTGGCCGTCCCCGGCGATCACCACCTTGCCGTCCTTGCGGACAGACAGGATCGTCGTGCCATGCCAAACCTGGCTTTGGCTCTCCATAGCGTCTCCTCAACCCGGGTTATTCGCCCGAAATCCAGGGCGAAACCTAGGATTTGGGCGATCTCCCGGATGGATCAAGTATGCGGGTAATGGCTTGGTTGCTTCGGACCTGCTAGAACCCGCCCCGGTTCCATGAAGCAAAGGCCCGCATCATGAGTTCGAAGGTTGAGCCGATCACCCGCCCTGCCCCCGGCCGCACCGCATCCGTGCGCCGCAAGACCAACGAGACCGATATCAGCGTCTCGGTCAATCTGGACGGCACGGGCCATCGCAAGATCAGCACCGGCATCGGCTTCCTCGACCATATGCTGGAACAACTGGCGCGCCACAGCCTCATCGACCTGGAGGTCGAAGCGAAGGGCGACCTGCACATCGATGGCCACCACACCACCGAAGACACCGGCTATGCGATCGGCGAAGCGATCAGCCAGGCCCTGGGCGACCGCGCCGGCATCCGCCGTTACGGCGACGCCCTGATCCCGATGGACGAGACCCTGACCCGGGTTGCCATCGACGCGTCGAACCGGCCCTACCTCGCCTGGAAGGTCAGCTTCAGCCAGCCGAGCCTCGGCGCCATGGACACCGAGCTGTTTGCCGAATGGTTCAAGGCCTTCGCCCAATCGGCCGGCCTGACCCTGCATGTGCAAACGGTCTACGGCGAAAACAATCATCATATGATCGAGTCGGCGTTCAAGGGCTTGGCGCGCGCGTTGCGCCAGGCGGTCGAACATGATCCACGGCAGGGGGATGCCGTCCCGTCGACCAAGGGTGTGCTCGGCGGCTCCTTACCGACTTGACCGCGCGCCGCGGCGACGCGCCGGGCGCCCTCCTCACCCAAGTCAGCGCCCGCCGCTTCGGGCCGCTCACGCGCCTGCGCAAATACATCGTCGATCGCCTGGTCGCGCGCAGCAACCGCCGGGCCGAACAGGTCCTGCGCGCCGACACCGAACTCTGGTCGCTGATGACCGCCTATTCCGACGGCACCGCCGTCACCGGCGCCGCCTATTCCGACTATCTGACGCTATACGAACAGGTGCGCACCCATCGGCCCGTCGAGATCCTGGAATGCGGCACCGGCATTTCCACGATCGTGCTGGCCCAGGCCCTGCGCCGCAACGAAGCCGAGGGCGCGCCAAGGGGCCGCGTCACCTCGATGGAAGACCATGCCGACTGGCGCGACACCGCCCAGGCCAATCTGCCCGCCGACCTGCTGCCCTACATAGAACTCGTACACAGCCCCAAGGTCGACGGCTACTACAAGCTGTTCCGCGGCGTCCAATATGAGCAGATACCCGACCGGCCCTACGACTTCGTCTTCTCCGATGGGCCGGACCGCCGCTCCCCGGTCAACGGCGACAAGCTGTTCAACCTGGATCTGATCAATGTGGTGCGCCGGTCCGACCGACCGGTCCGGGCCGTGGTCGACAACCACTACCTGACTTTCTACATTCTGCAGAAGGTGTTTGGTGTCCCCCTCGCGCGCTACAGCGTGCGTCACAAACTGATGTTCGTCGGGCCCGTGACCCGCCATGACGTCCGCCGTCTGAAGAAGGAGAACTTCGTGCCCGACCTGCGGATCTTTGGTCCGACGGAGCTAAAGCTCCGCCTGGCGCTGGACTCCGAATAGCGCCGCCATGCGCATCTACACCATCCACACGCGACCAACCTCCGGCGCCCCGGACCGCGATGCGGTGTCGGTGAAGGAAGGCTTTGCCTGGCTCGCCCTATTTTTCCCGCTGATCTGGGCCTTGTGGTACCGGCTCTGGGCCCAGCTCGTTGTGTTGATCCTGCTGATTGTGCTGATTGGCGCGGCGGCCAGCTTCACGGCGCTGGATCCGGTCATCATCGTCGCCGTCGAAATCGCCATCGGCGTCGCCTTCGGGTTGTTTGGCAATGACTGGCGCCGCCGCAACCTTCGCGCGCGCGGCTATGTCGATGCCGGCATTGTCGCCGGCCGCGACCGCGCGACGGCGGAACACCGCTACTTCTGCATGATCGACGACGGCACCGCCGCCTGATGCCCACCGTCGCCATAATCGACTACGGCTCCGGCAATCTGCGGTCCGCCGCCAAGGCGTTCGAACATGTCGCCGCCGGTGCCCACGGTGTCACGGTCACATCCAATCCGTCGGTGGTCGCCCGGGCCGACCGCGTCGTGTTGCCGGGCCAAGGCGCCTTCGCCGACTGCCGCACCGGCTTACTCGCCGTCGGTGGCATGATGGAAGCGCTGACCGAGGCCGTGCGCGATCGCGGCCGCCCGTTCCTTGGCGTCTGCGTCGGCATGCAGCTCATGGCGGCCCGCGGTTTGGAACATGGCGAAACGCCGGGCTTCGATTGGATCCCCGGCGATATCGTGCCGATCGACACTCAGGGCGGCAAACTCAAGGTGCCGCACATGGGCTGGAACGAACTCGTTCTGCACACGCCCGACCATCCGGTTTTCGCCGGCATCGGCGCCCAACCCCACGCCTACTTCGTGCACAGCTTCCACTTTGCGGCAAGCAATGCCGAGGATTGCCTCGCATCGACGGAATACGGTAATTCGCTTACTGCAATTGTTGGGCGCGGCAATATGCTCGGCACCCAATTCCATCCTGAAAAGAGTCAAGAAACGGGACTCAAGCTCATCGAAAACTTCCTGGCCTGGCACCCCTGACACAATCAGCAGCGGAAGCACATGACCGACACGTCCGTCCAGCCACTACGGGAATTCAATGGTAACGACCTCGCTGAACTGTGTGAGGCCGCCGAAGCCGCGATCAAAGACGGTGGCGGTTTCGGTTGGCTGGCGCCGCCGCCCCGCCAGGTCATGGAAGCCTACTGGCACGGCGTGCTGCTGATTCCGGAGCGTACGTTGTTTGTCGGGCGTCTCGAAAATGTCATCGCCGGTTCCGCCCAAATGTCGCGCCCACCGCGCAACCAGGAATCCCGCGCCCACGTCGCCAACATCACGACGTTTTTCTTGTCACCTTGGGCGCGCGGACACGGCATCTCCGCCGAAATGCTCAATGCCTGCGAAGACTTCGCGCGGCGCGAAGGCCACACAGTGATCAACCTCGATGTGCGCGAAACCCAGCGCGCCGCGATCAATGTGTTCGAGGCGCAGGGTTACAAGCAATGGGGCCTCGACCAGAACTACGCGCGCATCGGCGGTGAATACATTGCCGGGCGCTATTACCAGAAGGAACTGCAGGCGACGTGATTCTCTATCCGGCGATCGATCTGAAAGATGGTGCGTGTGTGCGCTTGCAACAGGGCGACATGCAACGCGCCACCGTCTTCAACGATGACCCGGCGGCCCAAGCGCAACAGTTCGCCGCCGCGGGCTGCACTTGGATTCATGTCGTCGATTTGAACGGCGCCTTCGCCGGAAAGCCGGTCAACGCCGACGCCGTGTGTAGCATCGTCGCCGCGACCGATTGCCAGGTGCAGCTCGGCGGCGGCGTACGCGACATGGCAACGATTGAGAATTGGCTCGAACGAGGTGTCAGCCGCGTGATCCTCGGCACCGCCGCGGTGAAGCAGCCGGACCTGGTGCGCCAGGCCTGCCGTTCACACCCCGGCCACATTGCCGTCGGCATCGACGCCAAGGGCGGCCGCGTTGCGGTGGAAGGCTGGGCCGAGGAGTCCGAAATGACCGCGACCGAACTCGCCGCCCGGTTCGAAGACGCTGGCGTCGCCGCGATCGTCTACACCGACATCGACCGGGACGGTGTGCTCACCGGCCCCAATGTCGCGGCCACCGCCGCCCTCGCCGACGCAACCGCCACCCCGGTGATCGCCTCCGGCGGCGTCGCGTCCCTCGACGACCTGCAACGGCTGAAAGACGCGCCGGGCCGCGGCATCGCCGGTGTCATCAGCGGCCGCGCCCTCTACGAAGGCCGGCTGGACCTCACCCCGGCCCTCGCGTTATTGGATGGGTCCTGATGCTAAAGGTCCGTATCATCCCCTGTCTCGACGTAAAGGACGGCCGCGTCGTCAAGGGCGTCAACTTCGTCAATCTGCGCGACGCCGGTGATCCGGTGGAACAGGCGCGCTTCTATGACGCCCAAGGCGCCGACGAACTGTGCTTCCTCGACATCACCGCCAGTCATGAGAAGCGCGGCATCATCCTCGATGTCGTCGGTGAGACGGCGGAGCATTGTTTCATGCCCCTGACCGTCGGCGGCGGCGTGCGCACCCTCGACGACATTCGCCGCTTGTTGCTGGCCGGCACCGACAAGGTGTCGATCAACACAGCCGCCGTCCGCAATCCGGAGTTTGTCCGCGAATCTGCCAACAAATTCGGCAGCCAATGCATCGTCGTCGCCATCGATGCAAAACGCAAACAGGGCAACGGCGGGTGGGAAGTCTACACCCATGGTGGCCGCACACCGGAAGGTCTGGACGCGGTCGAATGGGCGCAACGCATGGCCGCCTACGGCGCCGGCGAAATCCTGCTCACCTCGATGGATCGCGACGGCACCCAGGCCGGCTTCGACAATGAATTGACGTCAGCCGTCGCCGATGCGGTGCCCGTCCCCGTCATTGCATCCGGCGGCGTCGGCACCTTGGATCACATGGTTGACGGCGTGCGCGACGGTCACGCGTCGGCGGTGCTCGCCGCCTCGATCTTTCACTTCGGCACCTTTTCGATCAACGACGCCAAGGCGGCGATGGCCGCCGCCGGTGTCCCCATCCGGCCGGCCCGCGGAGCAAATGCGAATGCCTAAACCAGCAAAGGACGCGGTGCTGACGGAACTGTTCCGCATCATCGAAAGTCGCAAGACCGCCAGTCCGGAGGAATCTTACACCGCCCGCATGTTCGCCAAGGGCCCGCAAAAGCTGGCGCAAAAACTCGGCGAAGAAGCGGTCGAGGCAGTCATCGCCACTGTGGAAAAAGACAACGAAGCCCTGGTCGACGAAAGCGCCGACCTGCTATACCACCTGCTGCTGGTCTGGTCGGACCGTGGCATTGAGCCAGCGGACGTGATGGCCGAACTGCAGGACCGCATGGGCACGTCGGGCATCGCAGAAAAGGCCTCGCGCAAACGCGACGACGTCCGCGGCCAGAAATAGGCCGCACAGCGGGCGGCGAAAGAGATGAGCGCCCGCGTGACATCCTTTGCCGATCTAACCAGTGATAATGGTCTTCTCGTGGTGGAACGAATTGACCATGCTGGGCGTTCCCCAGCGGGCATGACCCGCCAGCAGGTAGTCCACCGGTACAAGGGTATCGACGGAGCGCTCTGGCCCGGTGATGAGACTGAGACAGATGCACTTCCGCTCCACAGAGGCCTGGCTGGGCTGTCTCGACTAGATCGCGTTCGGAGCTATGTTCGGGCCGTTCGAACTCGGTCGAAGTGCGATCTGTTGCTGGTTGAGCGACGAGCGGCGGAACAGTCGACGCAATGCCAGCCTGTCGATGGGAAAGATCATCCCATACAGTCGCAGGTCGGACTGCTGGGCTACGACCTGGGCTTCGTCGAAGGCCCCGACAACAACTATTCTCTATTGTACCACGAAGTCATTCACCCAAGGTTCCCAGATCTCGGCAGGTTTGCGATAGCCCTGAATCAGAACCTTCTGGCGCCGTCACTGGATGTTGCTCAGGAAATCCTCTCGGCGCAGCGATCTTTAGAGCAGGGCGGTGCCAGCTTCGAGACGACAGTTGGACCCGAGATATGCGATACCTTGGCGGTGTACGAGTTCGCGGAGCGAGCGCTAGCTTAACCCAAGCCTCTGACCGCCGGTGCGAGTGAATGAAGGAACGACGATGGCCTACGACGACCAAAACATCTTCGCCCGCATCCTCCGCGGCGAAATCCCCTGCGACAAAGTGTTTGAGAATGACCACGCCCTGGCCTTCAAAGACATCAACCCGCAAGCCCCCACCCACGTGCTGGTCATCCCCAAGGGCCCTTACGTGTCGGCGGATGATTTTAGTGCGAAAGCCAGCGACGCAGAAATCGCCGGCTTCATGCGCGCTATCGGCGACACCGCCCGCGCCCTGGGTCTACCAGACGCCGGCTACCGCATCCTCGCCAACCACGGCACCAACGCCGGCCAAGAAGTCCCCCACTTCCACATCCACATCTTCGGCGGCAAACCGCTCGGACCGATGCTCGCGCGGTAGCGTGCCCCAGACGGAACTCCGCCTCATTTGATCTCGTTCGGGCGCTTGGCCGGCGTGAGCAAGTTCACCAACGCGCGTCTTACACCGTCATCTCTCGCCATCTGCCTGATGTTTGGGGCCAGCGGCTTAGTTGCGGCAACGTCTTTGCTGGCGAAGGCATTGAGTCTTCCCGGCGAAACCGCTGAACACCTCAGCCCGTTTCAAATCAGCGCTGGACGGTTCGTCTTTGGGTTGTCGACGCTCTTGTTATTCTTGACGGTCGTTCCGTCGGCGCGCCCGACGATCGCCGGTGCCCGATGGAGTTTGCATCTCCAACGATCGATCTGCGGCTGGCTCGGCGTGACCTTCATGTTTGCGGCCGTCGCACGGATGCCCATCGCAGAAGCAACGGCCATTAGCTTCTTGAGTCCGCTGGTCACCATGTTCCTTGCCGTGCTGATGCTTGGCGAGCATGTCGGCCTGCGGAAGATCGTTGCGGCGACGTTGGCCGTCGCTGGTGCTGTACTCATTCTGCGCCCCGGCTCGGCGGCGTTTCAGCTGGCCGGTATGTTTGCGCTCGGTTCGGCCCTCTTCATGGGCATCGAGATCGTCTTCATCAAACGGCTCAGCGATACCGAGCCGGCCATGCGGGTGCTGTTGATCAATAACTCGATCGGTGCATGTGTCTCGCTGACCGTGGCGACACTCTTGTGGACCTGGCCGACAATGCTCCAATGGTTGCTGCTGATACTCGTCGGCGCAGTCATGGTCTCGGGGCAGACGCTCTTTATCCAAGCGATGAAACGCGGCGATGCCAGCCTGGTGGTTCCAGCGTTCTATTCGGTCCTCATCTTTGCGACCCTCTACGACTTCGTTGTGTTTGGCGTGGTCCCGTCTTGGTTGGCCATTATCGGTGCGACGCTCATCGTTTCGGGTGCAATAGTTCTTGCCGGCCAGAGGGCACCACGCTAGCTCCCGTGCGCATGTTGCCGGAAGCAACTCTGACGGCGACAAAGAAGAACCGGTTCACACAAAAGAAGAACGACCCGTCGGCGCCCTTGCACGCCAAGTCGTCCAACCACGCATCGGCCTCATCCCCAGTCACTGCGTCCTGGTCGCGTGCGTAGTGCGCAAACTGCTGCGCCATCTGCGCCGGCCAACCGCCGTCGACATAGCTGGTGCTGAGGATCGGCAGGGCCTCGGCCCGCACCGCATGAAACCCCTGCGCCCGTAGCAGCGGCCCGAGCCGCGTCGGCAGATTGGGGCTCGCCACTGCCTGGTCCCAGGCGGCGATCATCTTGCGGGTTAGTGTGCCGTCGAAACTGTTCAGCACCAGGCCGCGCCAATCCGTCTCGACGATGACGATCCGCCCGCCCGGTTTCAGCACCCGGTGCATCTCGGCCAGCGCCAGCTCCACCTCCGCGACGTAGAGCAACACCTGGGTGCAGGTCACCCCGTCGAAACCGCCACCGTCGTCCGGCAACGACGTCGCGCTGCCTTCGACGAACTGCACTTGGGTCATGTCACTACAGCGGCCTTCCGCCAGATCCAGCATGTCCCGGCTCACATCGATACCGACGACCCGTCCGCCGGGCCCAACCAGCGCCGCCAACTCCTGCGCCAACAGCCCTGTGCCGCAACCGACATCCAGCACATGCTCGTCGGCCCGCGGCTGCAACAGCTCCAGCGTCCGCAACCGCTGCCGCGCCATATCGGGCGTGTTGTAGGCCCGATCCGTCTTGCGCGCTTGTTCCGCGTTGAATGTGACCATACCGCCCAGCCTAACTGCCCGGCCGGCGCTTGTCCCCCGCAGTGGAATGGCGGCCTGGCACATGCCAATGCCGCCATCCGCAACGTGCCGTCAGTTCACCGTGTGGGGGTTCAGGTCAGTCATCTGCATCGCTTCCAGCACGCCGGCTTGAATCGGCGCGCCGGCTTCATTCAGGGATCGCGTGCCGTAGTCGACGCCACTCACCGTGCGCAGCGGCCGTCGCCCGAACGGCGTCTCGACCAGCTTGATCATGTCGTCGACGACGATCTGCGGGTTGGCCTGGCCTTCTGACTCCGCAGCGTAGAACGCCTCGAAGCCCGCCTGCAGTGCGCTCAGCCGTTCGCCATGTTCGCCATACGCGGCGACGGTGGCCGTGTCGGCCGGCTTTGCCGTGTTGCTCAGCAGTTGGGTGTTGAACGGCCCGGGCTCGAGGATCACCGAGTCCACGCCGAACGGCGCCAACTCATAGCGGTAGCCTTCGGCCAACGCCTCGGCCGCGAACTTTGTTGCGCTGTAGGCGGCGAACGCCGGGAACACCAACCGGCCGGCGATCGAGGTGACCGTCAGCACTAATCCGCTACGGGCTTCGCGCATATGCGGCAGCACCGCCCGGAACAGCCGCATCGGACCGAAGTAGTTGGCGTCCATCTGGGCGCGGTGTTGTGCGTCCGTATAACCCTCGGTCACGCCCAGATAGGCGACGCCGGCGTTGTTGACGGCGACATCGATGCGGCCTTGTTCGGCGACAATCCGCTCGACACCCCGCTGCACTTGCGTGCCGTCCGTGACGTCGAGTTCGACCACGCGGATGTTCGCGTTGGCCTGCCGCAGCGCCGCGGCGGGGCTCTTGTTGCGGCCATCCGTACCGCGCATCGAGGCGTAGACGATATGGTTCTTTGCGGCCAGTCGGGCGGCGGCCAAATGGCCAAATCCGCTGCTGGCACCGGTGATCAGGATGACTTTCTGCTCGGCCACGGTGGGCTCCTCTTAGTTAATATGTACAACGATGACTAAAAAATAGGTGCCTGACCTATTTTAAACAGAGTTGTATAAAAATAATTGTGATGCTATGCTTTGCGCGGAGGGTGCTGTGGCGACATCACAGGCAACAACGCAGGGTGAGCGGAAAGGCCGGGGCCGTCCGGCCTCGTTCGACCGCGACGAACTGCTGCTGCGTGTCATGCAGTTGTTTTGGGACCGCGGCTATGCGGCCCTGTCGTTGAACGAGATCGCCCAGGCCACGGGCCTCACCCGCGCCAGCCTCTACAATGCGTTCGGCGGCAAGGAACAGTTGTTCTTGGAGGCCATGCGCACCTACGCGGCCCAATCGCCCGACGCGGTCCTAGCGGATATTCGCCCCGGCGACCCGGTTGGGCCGGTGCTCTTTTCGATGTTCGACCAGGCCAGCCAACAACGCGCGGCGGATCCGGCCCACCGCGGGTGCATGGCCATCAACTGCATCAGCGAACTCGGCAGTCAGGAAGACCGCGTCGGCCGCGCCATGGCGCGCATGTATGAGGATTGGCGGGGCTTGCTGCGAAAACTGGTGCGCCAGGCCGTCCGCCAACGGGAATTGCCGGCCAGTGCGGACGTCGAAACCACCGCTGATCTGCTGCTCACCGTCATCAGCGGCTTCAGCGTGTTCACCAAAACCGGCGCCAGCGAACGGCAGCTGCGCACCATGACGTTCCAGTTCCTGCGCCAACTCGGCTTCGCCGCGCCATAACCTATTGCGCTGGCGCCGCCCGCCGATAGCTCAGCGCCTCCGCGATATGCACCCGTCGCACCTGCGCCGCGCCGGCCAGGTCCGCTAGAGTCCGAGCGACCTTCAGGGTCCGGTGATAACCCCGCGCGGTGAGTTTCAGTTTGCCGGCTGCTTCCGTTAGCAGCCGCAGTCCCTCGGCATCAGGCGCCGCAATCTCTTCCAGCAATGTGCCCTCGGCTTCGGCGTTCGTTGCGATCCCGTGTTCGGCGAACCGGTCCCGCTGCACCCCGCGTGCCGCTTCGACCCGCGCCGCGACATCCACGCTACCCTCCGCCGGCGGCGGCAGGCTCAGGTCGAGCGGTGAGACCGCCGGCACTTCGACCGTCAAATCCAGCCGGTCGAACAGCGGGCCGGAGATTTTCGATTGATACTGCCGCGCGCACCGTGGCGCCTGGGCGCAGGCCTGGTCCGGGTCGCTCAGGTACCCGCAGCGGCACGGGTTCATCGCCGCGACCAACTGAAACCGCGCCGGATAAGTCACATGGTGATTGGCCCGCGCCACTACCGCCCGCCCCGTTTCCACCGGTTGCCGCAACGATTCCAGCGTTGCCCGCGCGAACTCCGGCAACTCGTCGAGGAACAGCACGCCG
>JANQOE010000054.1 GCA_028279245.1 Alphaproteobacteria bacterium | reverse complement strand
GGTGCGGCGGCTGATGGACGCGTTCCGCGCCATCAACGAGTTGGTGTTCGCGCTGATCTTCGTGGCCGCCGTTGGCTTGGGGCCGCTGGCCGGTGTGTTGGCGATCGTCGTGCACACCGTCGGTACTTTGGCCAAGCTGTTTTCCGAAGCGGTCGAGGCGATCGACCCGCGCCCGGTCGAAGGCATTCGCGCGACCGGGGCCTCGCATATCCAGGAGATCACCTTCGGCGTGCTGCCGCAGGTGCTGCCCCTGTGGATCTCCTTCTCGCTCTACCGGTTCGAGGCGAACGTCAGGAGCGCCACGGTGCTCGGCTTCGTTGGCGCCGGCGGCATCGGTATCGCGCTGTTCGATACGATGCGATCCTTCAACTTCGCCGGCGCCTCAGCGATTCTGCTGATCATCATCGTTATCGTGTCGCTGTTCGACATGATGTCCCAGCTTCTGCGCAAAGTGGTGATCGACGGTGAGGAGCATGGCCGGCTGGTCGGGTTCTTCGTGTTCCTGTTCCTGCTGGTGCTGCTGATGGAACTGGTGCTGTCCAACCTGATCGACGTGGCGCCGCTGTTCCACCTGCTCTAGGTAGCGCGAGTGGCTGGCGGGCGTGATGCCCGCCAAGCCACTCTTAGTCACTACTCCCGCTCGACCAGGCCGTGGCGGCTGGCGCTGTAGCCGGTGAGACGACGGTCGGCGTGGCGCATGCGCCATGACAGCATTGTCTGGGCATACTCCAGCACCTTCTCCCGATACTCGGGGTCGTTGGCGACGTTGTTGAACTGGTCCGGGTCTTTTTCCAGATCGAAGAACAGCGGCGGCAGGGCGGCGAAGTGCACGTATTTGAATTGCTCATCCTGCAGCACGGTGAGGCTGCAGTCGTCCATATGGAGGCCGAGGGCCTGTTGCGGTTCTTCGGTCAGGCAGTCGCGAAAGTCGTATTCGTAGTGCACATGGCGGCGCCAGTCCGACGGTGTCTCGCCGAAGCAGAACGGCAGCAGGGAGCGGCCGTCGCATTGGCGCGGTACCTTATGGCCGACCCACTCCAAGATCGTCGGCATGACGTCGACATGTTCGGTGAACTTCGACACCACCCTGCCCCGGCCGGCATTCGCCTCCGGACGCGGATCGCGAATGATCAACGGAATGTGGAAGGACTGGTCGAAATAGCCGAGCTTGCCGAACAGGTAGTGGTCGCCTAGCTGCTCGCCGTGGTCGCAGGTGAAGACAATCAGCGTCTTGTCCCACTGCCCGCTGTCCTTCAGGTAAGCGAAGACACGGCCGAGCTGGTCGTCGATCTCCTTGATCATGCCACAATAGGAGGCGCGGGCCAGTTGCACCTGTGACTCGGTGAGGTCGGCCGCATAGCCGTCAGCGCCGGTGAAGAACTTCTCGTTGCTCAGGGTGCTGATGTAGTAGTTCAGCAGCGGGTGCTGTTCGGCCTCGGCCTCCTTCGACGGCGCGCGCACCGGTGTTGGCAGCTTCGCCGGGTCGAAGGCGGCGTTATATGGGTCCGGCGCGATGAAGGGCGGGTGCGGCCGGTAGAAGCCGAGATGCAAGAACCAGTCGCGCCCCTGTTTGCTGTGCAGGTAGTTCAGACCGCATTCGGTGACCCACCGGGTGTCGGACAGTTCCGCTGGCACTTTTGACGGCGCCGCCGACGGGCCGAGGGGGCCCTCCTTCGGCTCCCAGTAGGTGGCCCGGTCATCCGGTGCCTCGATGTCGTGGCGGCGCAGGTTGCCGCGGAACGGTTCCTTGTCGGGTGCGAAACTGGTCACTTCGCGCCAGCCTTCCATGACGTCGCCAAGCGCGAAGAAGCGCGGGTCGTTGTTGTGGACCCGCCGCGGGTCGGGCGTGGTGGTGGTGTAGCCCACCAGCGCCGGGTCATAGCGCGCCTTGCGCATCTCCAGCGCGATGTTGGTGAAGTCCTGATTCAACGGAGTCGAGTTGCGGACCACACGGTGGGTCATGGTGTAGAGACCGGTGAGCAGTCCGGTGCGGGCCGGGGCGCACGGGGCGCCCTGGCAATAATGCCGGGAGAAGGTCACCCCCTCCTCCGCGAGGCTTTCCAGATGCGGCAGCTCCAACTCCGGGTGGCCGGTCGCCTTCAAGTGATCGCCGCGCCACTGATCGACGACGATCAGCAGGACGTTTTCTATGCCGGACAGGTCTTCAACGGGCATCGGGCAGGCTCCTTCGCGGTTGCGGTTGTCTGGGTTGGTTGGGTCATGCCGTCGCGGCGCGGACGAGCGGAGCGGCCAACGGCGCGGGTTCCGGCACGCTGGCCAGCAGCAGTTGGGTGTAGTCGTCGGTCGGCGCGGCAAACACCTGCTCGGTCGGTCCGGTCTCGACGACGCGGCCCTGGTACATGACGGCGACGCGATCGCACAGTTCGCGGATCACGGCGAGGTCGTGGGAGATAAACAGCAAGGTCAGATGCAGGTCGGCGTGCAGCCGGTCCAGCAGTTCAAGGATTTGCGCTTGGATCGACACGTCGAGTGCCGAGACCGGCTCGTCTGCCACCAGGATCTGTGGATCGAGCGCCAGGGCGCGGGCGATGTTGACCCGCTGTCGCTGGCCGCCGGACAGGGTGTGCGGATAGCGCTGCGCATAGGCAGGGTCGAGCCCGACACGGTCGAGCATCTCTTCGACGCGGGCGCGGCGCTGGGCTGGCGTGCCGATGCGATGGATATCCAGACCTTCGCGGATCGCTTCGCCAACTGTCATGCGCGGGTCGAGGGACGCGGCATTGTCCTGAAACACCACCTGCACCCGGCGGCGGAAGGCGAGCAGGTCAGCGCCGCGAAGCTGAAACGGGTCCTGGCCACCCACCCGCACTCTGCCGGTGGTGGGCTGGATGAGCCGCAACAGCGTGCGGCCGAGGGTCGACTTGCCCGAGCCGGACTCACCGACCAAGCCAAGCCGCTCACCGCGACGCAGAGTCAGAGTGACGTCGTTGACCGCGTGCACCTCCGGGGCCGGTGCAAACCAGGGCGACCGGAACGTCACGGAGACGTTCCGCAGTTCGACGAGGGCGTTCACGCGCCGCGCCGGCCCGGCATGCTGGCTAACAATGCCGCCGTGTAGGGATGACGTGGCGCGACGAACAGGGCGGTGGCATCCGCTAGCTCGACGATTTCACCGGCTTGCATAACCGCAACTCGGTCTGCGATCTGCGCCACAACGCCGAGGTCGTGGGTGATAAACAGTATGGCCATCCCGGTCTCCTCCTGCAGCCGCTTGAACAGGCGCAGTAAGCGTGCCTGCACTGTGACGTCGAGCGCCGTGGTCGGCTCGTCGGCGATAAGCAGGCTGGGACTGCGAATAGCCGCGATGGCGATCATCACCCGCTGCCGTTGGCCGCCGGAGAGCTGGTGGGGGTAGACGCGGGCGCGGCGCTCGGGGTCCGGCATGCCGACCTGCTCGAGGATGGCGACAGCGGCGGTTCGGGTCTGATCCCTGTCAAGTTCCGGCCGCGCCGCGCGTAAAGCCTCGGCAATCTGGCGGCCGACCCTGACGACGGGATTCAGTGCCGACAAGGCGTCCTGGAAAACCATGCCGACACGGGTGGCGCGGACCGTGCGCATGACGCGGGCCGAAGCCTCGACGAGATCCACCGTGCTGTCGGGACAAGCCAAATCGATGCGGCCCTCGATCGTCGTACGAGGCCGGGTGAAGGGTGGCTGGTGTAGGCGCAGGATGGACTTGGCAAAGGCCGACTTGCCGGACCCGCTTTCGCCGACCAGCGCCACCGTCTCGCCGGGATGGATATCAAGATCGACGCCGCGCACGGCATGCACCCGACCCACTGGCGTGTCGAAACGCACATGGACTTGCCGCGCGGAGAGAACTGGCTCAGCCATCGGCGCGGACATCGATGCGGTCACGCAGACTGTCGCCGATCAACTGGAACAACAGGGTAATCATGACGATGACGATCGACGGCATGCCGGCGATCCACCAGGCGTTGACCAGATAGTCGCGGCCGTCACCGATCATCCGGCCGAGGGAGGCTGTCGGCGGCTGCACGCCGACACCGAGGAAGGACAGACCGGCTTCCATCAGCAAGACGCCGGGGAAGCTCAGGGTCAGGATGACGACCAGGGGCGACGCCAGGTTCGGCAGGACGTGGCGCAGCGCCACGCGGACCATGCCGCCGCCGAGCGCACGGCTGGCCTCGACATAGCCTTGTTCGCGGATCGTCAGGACCTGGCCTCGCACCAAACGCGCATAAGCCTCCCAACGCACGAGACCGATCATGACGATCAGCACCCAGATCTCACTGCCCAGCAAGGCAATGCCGCAGAGCAGGAGCAGCAGGTTCGGTAAGGTGATGAACACATCGACCACCGTCATGATGGCGCGGTCGACCCAGGGGCCGCCAAGGCCGGCAATCACACCCAGGGCGATGCCAAGGACCGCGCTGAAAATCAGTCCGAGGCTCGCAATGCCGAAGCTAGTGCGGATGCCGTAGAGGCTGCGGGATGCCAGATCGCGGCCCAGATTGTCGGTGCCGAGCGGATGGTCCCAACTTCCGGCCTCGAACCAGACCGGCGGCTGGGAGCGGGCAAGCATGTTGACGGCGTTGGGGTCATGGGGCGCGATCAGCGGTGCGAGGACCCCAAGCGTGATCAGTACATCGGGTTGGACCAGGCGCGGAAGTTCATCTTCGAGTAATCGATCTCATCAACTTCCTGCAGCTCGAGATTGATGCCGCAGACGGCCCACTGCTGCTGGATCACCTGCGCCGCGAGATCACCATACAGGTAGTAGGAGCGCGGGAACTGGGCGAGCACCGGCTCACCGTCATAACCGGCTTCGGCGAGCAGCCGTTTGGCTTCGGCCGGGTCGTATTTGATGAGGTCGAGGTTATCGATGAAGAACGGCGCGCCGTATTCCTCGAACTGGTGGGCGGCCGGCACGTGGGCCTTGCCGCCCCACAAGCCGTCGACCAAAGCCTGGCGGTCGGTGCAGAGGCGCACGGCCCGGCGGACGCGAGCATCGTCGGTCGGCGGGTTATTCTGGGCAATGATCCAGACGTGGAACATCGGCCAGGTGACGCCCTTAATACTCACGCCATCGGTCTGCATGGCGCTTTCCTGGTCCGGCGGGACGTTGGTCACGAGGTCGAACTCGCCGTTCACCAGGCCGGTGACGCGGGCGGCAACTTCCTCAACGTACTTGAAGGTGACTTTGTCGAGGGGTGCCGCTTCGCCCCAGTAGTCGTCAAAGCGCTCCATGACCGCGAGATCGCGGGACACAAACTCGGCGACCTTATAAGGACCGGAGCCGACCGGGTTGAGAGACGCCTCTTCAAAGCCGAGAGCATCGTAGTGCTCTTTGGACACGATGCCGGCGGAGCGCGCGGAGATCATGGTCTCGAACAGCGGCTCTTCGCGGGACGTGTGGATGCGGATGGTCAGCGGGTCGACCACTTCGACATCGGTGAAGTTGTAGAACCAGCGACCCCAAGAGGGGAAGAACTCCGGGTCCTCATGATGGAACACGCGATCGAGGGAGAATTCGACATCGAAGGCGTCGAGGGTCGTGCCGTCGTGCATCTGCACGCCTTCGCGAAGCTTCAACTCCCAGACGGTCGGCTCGATCTGGGTCCATTCGGTCGCCAGACCCGGCTTGAAGGTCAGTGGGTTGGAGAAACTGTCGCGCTCGATCAGCGTGTCGTAGATCTGATACAGCATCGGCGCGCCGTTGTTACCGGTCTGATCCTGCGGGTCCATGTTGGGGATGTGTGTCGACACCGCGATGCGCAGCTCCGCGGCATCGGCGCTAGCAGCGCCGGCCAACAGCACCGCAACGGCAGCCGTCGATAGGAATAGTTGCTTCATCTCATGCCTCTCCTTCACTGGCGACCGTCCCCAATGGGCGGCCGTCTCTCTGGAATCGGCAGAAGCGTCGCGGAACTGTGTGACTCCGATCCTGCTGGGAGATGACGAGAATTCTACAGTTCGGTTTAAGTTCGGTGATTTGTATAGCGGCCGGACGTGCCGGGGACGCTAGGCGTTCGACCGCTAGTCGAAGTCGGCGAGGAAGGTGCGAAGCAGGCCGTTTAGCGTGCGGCGTTCCTGTTTGGTCAGGCCGGCTACCAGGCGATGCTGGGTCTCGACGTGGGCCGTTACCGCGGTGTCGATGACGTCGAAGCCCTTGTTCGTCAGTGAAATCAGAAAACCCCGGCCGTCATTGGGGTTCGGGATGCGCTTCACAAAGCCCGCCTTCTCCAACTGATCGATGCGGTTTGTCATTGTACCCGAAGTCACCATCGTCGAGGCGATCAGGTCACCGGGGGACAGACTGAAGGGCTCCCCGGACCGGCGGAGCGTCGCTAGCACGTCAAAGCTGGCGGCATTCAGGCCATAGGCCGCCCAGGTCTTTTCCATCTCTCGGGTGATGGAGAGCGACAGGCGCTTCATGCGACCGAGCAGCGCCATCGGCTCGACATCCAGGTCGGGGCGTTCCTGGTGCCACTGGCGGACGATTCCGTCGACGTGATCCATGCCGTGAACTCATATAGATTTTTATCTTGACGTCAAGATTTATATGTTTATCTTGATATCAAGATACTTCTGGAGAAAGCGATGCCGCGAAGCATGGATCTGCTGCTCACCGCCTTGGCACCCGCCATCTGGGGCAGCACTTACATCGTCACCACGGAGTTTCTGCCGGACGGATACCCCGTGACCGTGGCCCTGCTGCGCGCACTGCCGGCCGGGCTGTTGCTGTTGGTGATCGTTCGGCGGCTGCCGAAGGACGGCGTCTGCTGGGGTCGTGTCTTCGTGCTTGGGGCGCTCAACTTCTCGATCTTCTGGAGCCTGTTGTTCGTCGCGGCGTATCGCTTGCCAGGCGGTGTCGCCGCGACGGTTGGTGCTCTGCAACCACTGATCGTCATCTTCCTCGCCCGCAGCCTATTGGGCGCACCAATCCTTGCACTCTCTGTTGTGGCTTCCATCGCGGGAATTGGTGGGGTCGCGTTGCTGGTTCTCACGCCGGCGGGGGCGACCTTGGATCCGGTCGGCATCGCCGCCGGTTTGGGCGGTGCGGTGTCGATGGCGGCCGGCACCGTACTGAGCCGCAAGTGGCAGCCACCGGTCTCGCTGTTGACCTTCACCGCTTGGCAACTCGCCGCGGGCGGCCTGCTGCTGCTCCCACTGGCCCTCTGGAGCGAGCCGCCGCTGCCGGCCCTGTCGGTTGCGAACCTCGCTGGCCTCGGATATCTGGGCCTGATTGGCGCCGCCCTCACCTATTTCCTGTGGTTTCGCGGCATCCGCAAAATCGAACCGGCGGCCGTCTCGACGCTGGGCTTCCTGAGCCCGGTGACGGCGGTCGTCTTAGGCTGGTGGGCGCTCGGGCAGAGCCTGACCCCGCCGCAACTGTTGGGCGTGTTCACCGTGTTGGGCAGTGTTTGGTTAAGCCAATTGGCCGGCCGGCGCCGTCCTGCGTCAACTCGTCCAATCCCTCAAACCTGAAGGAGACCCGATATGAAGATCATAGTATTTGGGGCGCGTGGCGAGGTTGGCAGCCGCATCGTTGCAGAGGCAGTGGCCCGCGGACACAGGGTCACGGCGGTGGTGCGGAACCAAGCGCAAATCTCCGCGTTGCCAGCCCAAGTCGAAACGAAGGTGGCGGACGTGGACCGTCTCGAAGACACCGCTTCATTGTTGGCCGGACAGGATCTGGCGATCAGTGCACTGCGTCCAGCGACCGGTAATGAAGCTGCTTTGGTGGCACTCACACAGTCGGTGCTCGACGCCGGCGCTGCGGCGGTCGTCCCTGTCCTGATCGTCGGTGGCGCCGCGAGCCTGCGCATCCCCGATAGCGTTCATACGGTGCTGAGCGCTCCCGGCTTCCTACCGGAAGAGGTCGTGCCCATTGCCCGCGCATCGTTTGCGCAGTTCGAGGTCTGCGCCGCCGAGCAGGAGGCCGAATGGTCTTACCTCAGCCCGCCGGCCATGCTGACGCCAGGCGAGCGGACCGGCAACTACCGGGTCGGTGCGGACACACTGCTGGTAGACGAAGCTGGTGGATCTTCGATTTCGATGGAAGACCTTGCCGTCGCCATGCTGGACGAGGCCGAGGCCCCGCAACATCGGCGGGCCCGGTTCACCGTGGCGCACTGACGAGACACTTGGTTCAAAGGAGCCCACTGATGCCAGACAACACTCAACAGATCGACTTGCAATCCCACCGGCTGGCAGTGGACGCCAGTGACAAGGTTGCGCTGGCCTTCGTGAAGGTGCTGCGGTTCATCGCCGACAGTTTCTTCGCCAAACGCTATGGGCATCGGGCGGTGGTCCTGGAAACCGTCGCCGCCGTTCCTGGTATGGTGGGTGGGCTCCTGCAGCACTTGCGGGCGTTGCGCTATATCCGCGACGACCGGGGTTGGATCAGAGAGCTGCTGGACGAGGCGGAGAACGAGCGGATGCATCTGATGACGTTCGTGCAGATTGCTCAGCCAAACGCGTTCGAGCGGCTGGTGATCATGGTGACCCAAGCGATCTTCTATAACGTCTACTTCTTCCTCTACCTGTTCTCGCCGAAGACCGCGCATCGGATCGTCGGTTACTTCGAGGAAGAAGCGGTCATCAGCTACACGCAGTATCTCGCAGAGATCGATGCGGGCCGGCAGGCGGACGTCCCCGCGCCGCAGATCGCCATCGCCTATTGGCAGTTGCCCGCGCAGGCGCGGCTGCGGGATGTGGTCATCGCCGTGCGTGATGACGAGGCCGGTCACCGAGATCGGAACCATGGGTTCGCCGACACACTGAAACGCGGCGAGCGGCCGTCGGGCTTAACCGGCGCGATTACGACCTAGACTGGCCGAATGGCCGACGGCGCATTTAGGTAAGCTGCTAGATGCGCGCTGAGATCCCTTGCGTCGTCGCCGGCGCCGTCAATGAGGGCGGACTTGCGGCGACGCAAGAACTGCATGCCCATGAGATACAGTCCCGGTGCGTCGACGACACCGCCGTCGTGACGCACCCTGCCCTTCCGGTCGAACACCGGCACATCGAGCCACGAATAGTCCGGGCGAAAGCCGGTCGCCCAAAGGATCGTCTTTATCTTGCCGCTGCTCAGATTGAGCAGCAGCGGCGGGTTCTCTTCGACTTCAGTCGGTGGATAGCGATGGGGCGGCTCGACCTCCCCATCCAAGCCGTTGGCCGTTGCCCAGTCGTCGATGGTGTCGAGTAGCCGACCCATCTTCAGATCGGATAGCGCGCATTGGTTTCGCAGGGAGCCAGAGAATTGTGCCTTGCCGTTGCCGATACCCGACAGGCGGCCGACCAGCTTCACGCCTTTGGCCGTCAGCGCATTCAAATCCAACATGTCCCGCTGTCCGGCCAACTGGAGGGATGGCACGTTGCGGGCCCGCACGATGTCGTCGACCTGATCATAGCGCTCGTCCAGCACGCCGGCGCGGTCCATCCACCATTCGATGTCCTTGCCACGATAGCTGCGGGGCGCACGGATATGCTCGCCAACCGACATGGTTACGGGCCGGCCCGAGTCATGAATTTCATCGGCGAGTTGAGTGCCGGTCGCTGACGCACCCACCACGAGGACGCCGCCATCCGGCAGTTGGCTGGGATTGCGGTATTCCCGCGGCGTCAGCGTGACGATGTCCTTTGGAACCTCGGCGGCGAGGGCCGGCACGATGGGCGTGTTGCAGGCACCGGTCGCCATCACCACCGTGTGGCAACGCCAATCGCCCCGGTCGGTTTCGACAATGTAACCGCCGTCCGCAGGACGCAGCCGAGTGACCCGGGTGTCGGTCTGGACCGGCGCCTCGATTGCTTTGGCGTAGCGGTCGATGAAGTCGATTACCTCGGGCATCGTGCGATACCCGTCCGGATCGTCGCCGTCATAACCGAAACCGGGCAACCGGCTTTGCCAGTTCGGTGTCAGCAGGCGAAGGGAATCCCAGCGTTCGGTGCGCCATGTGTTGGCTACCGCGCCACGCTCAAGGACCACATGGTCGATGGCGCGGTCACTGAGGCATTTGCTCATGGCGAGCCCAGCATGTCCGGCGCCAATGACGACGGTTGTCGTGGTCCGCATCGGACCCCTTCCCTGCTGCGTCTTGCCAGGCGGCTAGTTCACTTCGACGGTGACGTTCGTCGGATTGGTGACGATGTCGAACACCGCCGAACGCTTCTGCGACTGCGCGACCAGGGCCTTGATCTCGTCCTTGGTGGCGTCGGCGTCGATCTCGTAGCTGACCTTGATGCCGTCGAAGCCGTTACGGACATCGGTGTCAATGCCAAGGATGCCCTGCAGGTCCATGCCGCCTTCGATCTTTGCCTTGACCGAACGAAGCTGGATGCCGCGGTGCTGGGCGACGGCGGCGACACCCGCGGTCAGGCAGCTCGCCAAGCCGACAAGCACATATTCGACCGGCGTCGCGCCATGGTCCTCCGACGCAAAGACCTCCGGATGGTCGGCATCGAAGTTAAAGGTGGTTTTGCGGTGCTGCTCTTCCCCCAGGCCGAAAAAGCCCTCGACAGTGGAATGGCTGTGGGTGCCATTCTTCCACTGGCAGGTGGCCCGCCAGGTGAACTTCGCCGCCTGTGGCGCCTCGGTTAGCGCCTGCTTGGCGCCGAGCAGCGCCTCAACATTCACACCATTGTCGACTGTCTGTGTTTGGGTCATCCGTAGATCCTCCTAGGTTTGCCTTGCCCCGAATGGAACGGCGCGGACGCTATCGGATCAAACCCCCACGCCGACGTGACGACGCTCACACTCCTGGCTCTTTTGACCTTGCGGCGGCTCGTGGCCTTGCCGTTACTGCTGTTTATCGGCCCCGGGCACATCCGCGAACGCTGCCAGCCAGGGCATCCGGGATTGTAACCATACTTGTTTATGCGGCGCCAGTTGGGTCGCGCTGGGTAGTTGGAACAGACTCGCTTGGCCGGTGAGGCAAGCAAATGTGAGCTACCGGTGCCGCGACCCTCGGGACCGCGCCTGCTATAACGCCAGCCTGAGATACTTGGGCCAAAGGGAAGCCGGGATGGAAGAACTGGATCAACAGACGGCCGCCGCCCTGCGGGTGCCACCGGAGGAACTGGGAGACGGATCACCGATCGGAGTCTCGGTGGTCGCCGACCCGGCGGAACTAACCGAGCGCTTCGCGAACGACCTCCGCGCTGAGTACCGGGCCGCGAAGGCGGCGGGCCGCGAGAAGGTCGTGTTCATTGTGCCGGTGGGGCCGGTCGGCCAATTCGACCGGCTGGCGGAGATGTGCAACCAGGATGCCGAGAGCCTAGACGACCTCGTCATCATCAATATGGACGAGTATCTGACGCCGGACGGTAAAGCCCTAATCTCCGCGGACGATCCGTTGAGCTTTCGGCGGCATATGCAGGCGCACTTTTACGACCTGCTGGACCCAGCCCTGGCGCCGCCAGTAGCTCAGCGCATCTTCCCGTTACCGGAAGACCCGGAGATCGTAACCCGAGCAATCGAGACCCATGGCGGTGTGGATGTGTGCTTCGGCGGGGTGGGTATCACCGGGCACGTGGCGTTTAACGATCCGCCGGAGCCGGGCTATGATATCACCGCCGAGGCGTTCGGTGCACTGCCCACGCGGGTGCTTGAACTCAGTCGAGAGACCCTGCTGATCAACTCGGTCACCGCGGCCCGGGGCAATATCGACCGGATCCCGAAGATGGCCATCACGGTCGGGATGAAAGAGATCCTGGAGAGCCGCAAGGTCAGGCTCTACCTCAACCGGCCCTGGCAGAACGCGATCGTCCGCAAGGCGCTGCATGGCCCGGTGACGGCGCATGTGCCGGTGTCGCTGCTGCAGCGTCATTCGGACTGTCACTTCACCGTGGTACGGCAGGTGACCGAGCCGGCTGAGCCGGTGCTCCGCTGACCCACGGTTGTAAGACTTAACGGAACGCAAACCTAAGCCCCCTACTTTCGGCCCGACCGCGCGATCAGCGCCAACCGGGGGATCGGGCCATTAACCCTGCGGAGTTCCTATTGTGCCTGGAGGCGCACGCCGAGTGGCTGCAGCGCCCGGGGAACGGCTCCAGGGCCGACCTCTCCCTAGCCGACCTCGCCGGATTCGACCTCAATGCGGTGCGGCTCTCCAAGGCCAAAATGACCGGTGCCAACCTGAGCCGTTCAATGATGCGTGGCGCGGATCTGACCGACACTGATCTGTTCGGGGTCGACATGGGTGGTGCCGACATGCGGGCGGCGAATCTGGCCGGCGCGGATATGCGCGGCGCCTATCTGCGCGGCGCGGACCTGACGGGTGCGAGCCTGGAAGGAACCGACCTGCGTGACGGCGCCTTGCTCACGCAGACCGCCGGGGACCGCAGCCTGGATCTGGTCAAATACGATCTGGACGGGGAGCACAAGCGGAAGGCCGACCTTTCCGGCGCCAACCTGCGCGGGGCGAAACTGGCCAAAGCCATGATCGCCAATGCGGACCTGTCGGGCGCGAACCTCGCCGGCGCTTATATGAACCTAGCCGATCTGACGGACTCGAATCTGCTCAACGTCGACTTGTCGGGTGCCGTGTTGACGGGGACCGACCTGACCGGTGCCAACCTCTGCGGTGCCCAACTCTCGGGTGCAGATCTCACCGGCGCGATCCTGCGCAACGCGGAGTTGGTCGGCGCCAACCTCGACGGTGTCGATCTTTCCAAGGCCGACATGACGGGCGCTAACGTCGGCCGGACGATGGAAGACCTGGACCCCGACATTCAGGTCGTGCTGAAGAAACACAAACTCTGGATCGACAGCTTCGGCGCGCAGGGCGAGCGGGCCAAGCTCGATGGCCGCGATCTCAACCATGTCGACTTCCCCGGAATTGACTTGAGCGGCGCGACTCTGCGCGGCTGCAACTTCACCGGTGCCAATCTCGCCGGTGGGAAGTTCGTGATGTCCGATCTGTCCGAGGCGGTGTTCGACAATGCGAGCCTCGCGGATACGGACCTGGCCGGGGCGAATCTGAAAAGCGCCGTTGTGCGGAAGGCAAACCTGATGAACGTCAATCTCGGAGTGACCGACATCAAGGACAGCAAAGGCCTGCCCACCGGGCGCCTGTGGCCATCCAATCTGATGAACGTGGATATGACCGGCTCCAATCTCACCGGCGCACAACTAGGCGGCGCCAACCTCGGACATGCCTGCTTCGACGACTGCAAGCTGGAGCATGCCAATCTGGACGGCGCGATCTTGAACCAAACCAGCTTCGAGCGGGCCGAGGTCGACCGGGCGAACTTCCCCGCTCAGTAACCGTTGACGATCGCCCCACCGGTCTTCAGCAGCTTGGTGATCGCCCGCTCCAAAGTGCGCGGTGTGAGGCCGCCGTCGTTGGCGGGCCGGCCGAGGAACGAAGCGCACATGTTGGCGGCGTACACCGGTTCGCCGTGGGCTGCCCGATAGGCCGCAACGGCCCTGCCCTTCCCCGCTGCGACCGCCGCCGTGACAACGGGGCTGAACAGGCCGACATTGGGGATTATGTTGGCGCCCAACACGTCGGCGAAACGGCCGAGCAGATCGGGCCCAAGGGCGTGATCGACCAGGTTTGACGCGCGATTGTGCACCAGCGCGCCGCACGCATAGATGTAGAAATCGAGCAGCGGATTGTTCCGGCGGAATGCCAACAGGGCATTGTGCAGGCCGTGGGTCGCGAGGAACTGGCCGCGGCCGCCGCGCCGGATCCAAGTCTCACGGCAAACGCCATAGCTGCCGCCGCAGTGGATGGCAAACCGCTCCGGCGCGAAGACCAGGACATCCGCATCAATCCAGACGGCGAGGTCGTAGCGGTCGAGTTGTTCCCTTAGCCAAAGCAGACGTGCCAGGTCCGACATCATCAGCCGGTTGTCGGCAACCGCTTCGACAAACCAAGACGGTAGCCGGTTGAACAGTTCGTCGCGCTCGAACGCATAGTCGTGTCCAGCGTCGCTGGCCCAGGCGCGGACGGTGTCGATGCAGGTCGTTATCGGTGGCGGGGGATCGGCGCGGTGGCTCTGGAGGATAATGGTGCGTTCGGCGTCAGGCGTGGTCATCCCATGCGTTGCGAACCGGTCCTCATGACGGAGATACAATCACTTGTGACGGTGGGCGACAACCTGAAACGGCGGCCATCAAAGGCCACGGCGTCTTGTCCGGGAAAGACCCGAGTGGCTCAACGCATCAGATCGTGAATCAGCTCTTCACATTCCTCGAATGGAATCTGAAATGTGCTGCGATTCAGCACCTCTTGGGTCAACTTCTCGAGTTCCAGCGCATCGGCTCTGGAGTGACGAACGATCTCTGCGATCTGCTGGATGAGCAGCGCGTCTTGTGGCGGCAGGGTGAGTTCGATCTTCACTTCCTTCGCCTTCGACGGCGCCGGCAGGGACTCCTCCAACGACTCACCGTCATGCCGCGCACCGACGCCAAGCATGCTCTGGCGGATGTGTTTGACGTAGTCCATATCCGACTTGCCGATGTGGTTGACGAGCCAGTCCTGCAAGAACCGCAGCATCTTGTCCGGATCGATCCGCTCCGGCCGGTCGAGTGCGACCACCCGCAGTGCATGAACGAACCGTAGGATGCCCCGATGACGTTCCCGATGCAGGCGCAGGCCGGGATAGCCGTATTCCTCCATGATCTTTTCTTCGCGGAAGAAATGCTCGGTGCAGTATTGGAGCAGCAGGCGGATCAGGTTCGGCACGGCCGCTTCGAAGGTGCCGGCCCGGTGCTGTTCATGCATTTCGTTGACGATATCGACCAACGACCGATGGTCGATGTCGATCAGCCGGATCCCGGTTTCGATGTCCTTGGACCACTTGAAGAACGGTCCGGTCTGCTGCGTGGGGTCACAGTAGGGCACAGGGCGCCCTCATTTGCCTGAGTTGCTCCTCCGGTATGGCCGGTCTTCGTTTAGATTGCGTTTACCATCATGACCAAGGGCGGAGCGGTGCCCGCCTGCCTAGCTCACCTTCAACTCGGCGAAGAAGTCGTTCCCCTTATCGTCAATGATAATGAAGGCGGGGAAGTCTTCGACCTCGATGCGGCGGATGGCCTCCATGCCCAGGTCGTCGAAGGCGACGGTTTCAACCTTCTTGATGCAATCTTGGGCGAGCCGCGCGCCGGGGCCGCCGATCGAACCCAAATAGAAGCCGCCATGTTTCTTGCAGGCGGCGCGGACGGCCGGGCTGCGGTTGCCCTTGGCCAGCATGACGAAAGAGCCGCCCGCGGCCTGGAACGGCTCGACGAAAGAGTCCATCCGGCCGGCGGTGGTCGGGCCGAAGGAGCCGGTGGCGTAGCCGTCCGGCGTCTTGGCCGGCCCGGCGTAGTAGATCGGGTGATTGCGGAAGGTGTCGGGGAGCGGCTCGCCCTTTTCCAGCGCCGTCATTAGACGGGTGTGGGCGGCGTCGCGGGCGACGATCATCGGGCCGCTCAGCGAAACCCGGGTACGGATCGGATGTTGGCTGAGGATGCGGCGGATCTCGTCCATCGGCTGGTTGAGATCGATGTCGACCACCTCGCCTTCGAGTTCGACCTCGACGTCCGGCAGGTATTTGGCCGGGTTGGTTTCCAATTGTTCGAGATAGATTCCGTCGCGGGTGATCTTGCCGAGAGCCTGGCGGTCGGCCGAACAGGAGACGCCGATGCCAATCGGCAGGCTGGCACCGTGGCGGGGCATGCGGATGACCCGGACGTCATGGGCGAAATACTTGCCACCGAACTGGGCGCCGATGCCGAGTTGCTGGGTCATGGCGAAGATCTGCTCTTCCATCTCCAGGTCGCGGAACGCCTGGCCGACCTCGGTACCGGCAGTCGGCAGACTGTCCAGGTACCGGCAGGTGGCGAGCTTGACCGCCTTCATGGTCATCTCGGCACTGGTGCCGCCGATGACGACAGCCAGGTGGTAGGGCGGACAGGCGGCGGTGCCGATGCTGCGGATCTTTTCCTCAAGGAACGGCAGCAGGCGGTTTTGGGTCAGGGTCGACGGGGTCGCCTGGTAGAAGAAGGACTTGTTGGCCGAGCCGCCGCCTTTGGCGATGAACAGGAGTTTGTAGGCGTCCTCGCCTTCGGCATAGATCTCGATCTGCGCCGGCAGGTTGTTGCGGGTGTTCTGCTCCTGGAACATGGCGAGAGGCGCGACCTGGCTGTAGCGCAGGTTCGCCTTGGCGTAGGCGTCGAGCACGCCCTGGCCCAGATAGCCGTCGTCGTTGCCGCCGGTCCAAACGCGGCGGCCCTTCTTGCCCATGATGATCGCCGTGCCGGTGTCCTGGCACATCGGCAGGATGCCGCCGGCGGCGATGTTGGCGTTCTTCAGCAAGTCGAGGGCGACGTATTTGTCGTTGGGCGAGGCCTCGGGATCGTCGAGGATCTTGCGCAGTTGGGCCAGGTGGCCGGCGCGCAGATAGTGGTTGATGTCGAAGAACGCCCGCTCCGACAGCAGCCTGAGCCCCTCCCCCTCCACTTTCAGCACGGGCTCGCCATCGAAGTCGGCCGTCGAAACATGGTCGGCGGTCAGCTTCGTGTAGTCGGTGCGGTCTTCACCCAGCGGGAACAGCAAGGGGATGGTGGGCTCGGTCATGCGGATGGTGCGTCCTCACAATGAAAGCGCACCATCTTAGCATGCCGCCGGGGTCACGCTAAGCAGCGGCAAATTGCTCCGCATCGCCGGGCACGATCTTCGACACGGTCCCGCGAACCTGGTGGTCGCCGTCCAGGTAGGTGAAGCGGCCGGCTTCATGGTCGATGGCCCAATCGCCTTTCGGCCCACCACGCCATTCAACGCTGTAGCCGGTCTCGCGGAACTGCCAATCGCCGCGCATGAGCGCGTCGCTGCCCGGCAGCCGCATGTAGGCGTCGTTCGCGACGCCATAGTAGACCACGGCATCGGTATGCTTGCCGATGTCGATGTAGAGGGTGTTGCCGGTCATCAAGACGGCAAGTTGATTCCGTTCCAGAATCATCGTGATGCTTCCTTGTTTAGCTAGAGGATGACGTCGAAGTGGCCGCGCCAGGCGGAGTGGTGATCAAAGTCGCGCGCGTGGCTCCAAGCGAGCATGAGGTGAAACTCTGCGCCAGGCTGGAGCGCCAGGCTATGCGGCCCGTCGCCGTTAGCCGGCAATGAGAAGACCAGGTGCGACATGCCGTTGGCGTAGTCGTGTTCGTGGACCTGTAGATCCGGTTGGCCGCCGAGGTCCTCGATGTTCCGGTGCGTTGGCACCTCGGCCAGATGCAATTCCGCCTTCGCCGCGCCGGTGCTCACGTGGGCGATTACAAAGCGCGTGCCCTTGAGCTGTTGCCGTTCGTTGAAGCCGGCGGCGAGCCAGCCTTGGGTGGGTGCGCGCAAGGTGGCGATGAAGCGGTCTTGCTCGTGGCGCCAGGTGAAGTGCATGCCGCCAGCCGTGACGGCTTGTCGCGCGGGCACGGCGGATGCGGCAAAGGGAAACATGGCGGAGGCCAGGGCGGTGCCAAGAATGGTCCTGCGGTGCAAGCTTGTTAACTCCCTGATAAAACCGTATTGTCAAGTTTCTTGACTATATCGACCTAGGGAAGATCGTCAAGCCCCTTGACTAAGAAGCGGCCGGAACCGGAGTTACTGGACCATGTCGGCTGGCGCCTGTGGGCCGCCAGCCAGCTTTGGATCGATCAGTTCATCGCCGAGATGCGGGCGGCCGACTACCCATGGTTCGGCCGGGCGCAGGCGAATGTCCTGGGTCACATGGAGCGAGACGGCACGCCCCAGGGCCTGTTGGTCGAGCGACTTGGGCTGAGCAAGCAGGCGGTGCAGCAGCTTATCGACGATTTGGTTACGCGGGGTCTGGTCGAGCGTGTCCCAGACCCGGCCGACCGGCGCGCCCGCATCATCCGTTTTACCGACCGGGGCTTGGCTATGTTGACGGATGCCAACCGTATCAAACGGCGGATCGAGCGCCGCTTGATGGACCGGCTTGGCAAGAAGGATCAGCAAACACTGGCGCGGCTGCTTGCACGGCTGACCGAATCCGACTCCTAAAGCTAGGTTGCGCCCTTTGGCTTGTCATGCGGGGGCACTAGCTTGCACTGTTAAGGTCGAAATGCAGCAACGGAAGACGGGAATGGCGACGAAACAGGATGGAAGTGGCGGGAAGAGCTGGGTCGAAGCGGAGTTGGAGGACAGCTTCGACGAAGAGCTCGAAATGGAGATCGACGATGAGCGCCTTAGCCGAGGGCTAAGCGAGATTACCGACCTGCGGCACGAGCCGGTTATCGAACGGCGCGTCTATTTCCGCGAGCTGTTCCGGCTACAGGCCGAACTGGTGAAACTCCAGGACTGGGTCGTCACCAACCAATACAAACTCGTCGTGATCTTTGAAGGGCGCGATGCCGCCGGTAAGGGCGGGGTGATCAAACGTATTTCCCAACGTCTCGATCCGCGGGTGTGCCGCGTCGTCGCGCTGCCGGCGCCAACCGATCGCGAGAAAACCCAGTGGTACTTCCAGCGCTATGTGCCGCACCTGCCGGCCGGCGGCGAAATCGTGCTCTTCGACCGCTCCTGGTACAACCGCGCCGGTGTGGAGCGGGTGATGGGGTTTGCTACGCCCGACCAGGTCCAGGACTTCTTCCATGACGTGCCCGAGTTCGAGCGGATGCTGGTCCGCTCCGGCATCAAGCTGGTGAAATACTGGTTCTCAATCACCGACCAGGAACAACAGCTACGCTTCCTGATGCGGATTCACGACCCGATGAAGCAGTGGAAGCTCAGCCCGATGGATCTGCAGTCGCGGGTGCGCTGGGAACGCTACACCAAGGTGAAGGAGGAGATGTTCGAGCGGACGAACATCGATGAAGCGCCCTGGTGGATTGTCGAGGGCAACGACAAGAAACAGGCGCGGCTGAATTGCATCAGCCATCTGTTGCAGCAAGTTCCCTACGAAGACGTGCCGCATGACGATGTGACCTTGCCGGACCGGGAGTCGAACCCGGATTACGAACGTAAAGTGCTGCCGGACGATCTCTACGTCCCGCAGAAGTTCTGACGCTTACTCCCGCCGACTGTCGGTTGGTGATGTCCGCTAGGTCCCGGCTTTAATCAGGTCGGCGCCTTTCTCGGCAACCGCGACCGTTGGCGCCATTGTGTTGCCGGAGGTGACACAGGGAAACACCGATGCGTCGATGACCCGCAGTCCCTCCAACCCATGCACGCGTAGGCTGCCCGGATCGGTCACCGCCATCGGACCAATCCCCATCGAACACGTCGACGTCGGGTGGTACATGGTCATGCAGTTGGTCTTAATGTAGTTTCGCAGGTCGTCGTCGGACTGGACTTCCCGGCCCGGCTCCATTTCCTCGCCGAGATGCGCCTTGAACGCCGGCTGGTCGGTGATCCGCCGCATGATGTGGATGCCCCGCACCAGGTTTTGCATGTCCCGGTCATCCTGGCAGAAATTGTGCTGGATGAGCGGCTGGTCATATGGGTCCGCGGAATGCAGACCGACATGGCCGCGCGAATAGGGGCGCAAATCCGTGGCGTGCATCGCCCAACCATGGGCGAAGAAGCTGTCGGAGGCCTGGGCCGATGCGATCGTCGTACAGAAAAACAACTGCAGATCCGGTCGGTCGACCCCATCGTGGGACTTGACGAAGCCACCAGCCTCAGCGGTGTTCGATGAGAAGGCACCGCGCCGGGAAAAGATCCATTTGAGCACGTGGCCGACGTTCCGGTGCAGGACCGGCAGCGACAGACCGTAGGTGATACGCGACGTCGACTTTTGTTTCACCCAGGTGTCGATGTGATCTTGCAGATTCTGGCCAACGCCGGGCAGCTCGTGCTGCACCTCGATGCCCTGTTTCACCAGTTCGTGCCCCGGCCCGATGCCGGACAGCATTAGCACCTGCGGTGAGTTGAACGAACCCGCCGAAAGGATCACCTCCCGTTCGGCGGAGATGGTTTTTGTCTCACCGCCTTGGTCATACTCAACGCCGGTGACCTTTTTGCCGTTGAGCACGAGTTTGCGGATCCGCGCTTCGGTGATGAACTCGACGTTCGGCCGATCCTTGCAGGGCAACGCATAGGCGGATTCCATGCCCCAGCGCTGACCGCCCTTTTGTTGCAGCCAGTGATACCCAATGCCTTCCTGGCTGGCGCCGTTGAAGTCCGGATTGATGTTGAAGCCCGCCTGTTTGCAGGCCTCGAAATAGACATCGCACATCGGGTTCGGATCGCGGGGCGGTGCCACGTTGTAGGGGCCGCCGGTGCCGTGATAGCCGAGGTCGATCTGGTCACGGACAGGGCGGCCGTTGATGTTGAAGTTCGGTGTGTAGTCCGGGTTATCGGCAATCTCGAAGTTTTCGGATTTCTTGAAGTATTTCAGCATCTCGTCGCGGCCCCACCCGGTCGCGCCGAGCGTTTCCCACCTGTCGAAATCCTCGTGCTGTCCGCGGATGTAGATCATCCCGTTGATCATGGAGGAACCGCCGACCGCCTTGCCGCGCGGCAGGTCGAGCGTGTTGCCACCGAGGCCTTGATTGCGCTCGCCCTTGAACATGTAGGTCATCTTCGGCCCGCCGAGGAAGGCAAGGTTCGGCATCATGAAGCAGACCATGCCGAGCGGCATTCTGACGATCGTCTTCTTGTGATTACCCGCGCGGCCATACTCCAGGACCGCAACGCGCACATTGGGATCTTCGCTCAGCCGATAGGCCAACACGCAACCGGCGACGCCCCCACCGGCGATAACATAGTCGTACACGTTCATTCCTCCCACCTGATCGACGACCGCCTACGCGACATGCCCCTCGCGCGTTTGAGCCGTCACACCCCCTCCTCGCGGCTTATCACCACTGACAACGGGGCGTTTATACAAAAGTGCTCCTTATCAAGCCAGGAGCGGACGGTCGGTGGTGGAGACTGGTCGGTATCTAGCCGGCGTCGACCTCGATGCTGTCCAGACCGTCAGTGGTGAGGACGTAGACCACATTGTTGGCCTGGCGGAGTTGGATCGTCTCCTCACGGCTCCATTCCAACAACATGCCGATCATGGTGGAATTGATGCCGGCATGGCCGACGGTGGCGACTGTGGGCCCGTCGCGGTTGAGGGCACCGTCGAGATGTTCTTCGGCGAAGGACTTGGCGCGTTCATGCATGTCGGCGTAGCACTCGGCGCCTGGAAGGCGGCGCGTCCATTTGTCGGCTTCGCGCCACTCCATCTGGCCCGGAAACTTCGCCTCGATCTCGTCCCACGTCAGACCTTCGCAATAGCCGTAGCGGACCTCCATGAGGCGGTCGTCGGGGATTGCCGGGATACCCGTTTCCTCGGTGAGAAAGCCGGCGGTGGTCCAGGCCCGGCCGAGGGGGCTGGCATAGATGCGGTCGAAGGCCGTCGACTTGAGACGCCGCGCCACCGCCTGAGCCTGCCGTCGGCCCAGATTCGTGAGGGGGGCGTCCTGTTGACCCTGATAGCGGCCTTCCTGGTTCCATTGGGTTTGTCCGTGTCGAATGACGTAAAGCGTCATCGCGGGGCGCCTCGATCTGGTTGTTGCTGGTGGGACGTTGGCAGGGTGGGAGATCGACTAGCATGCCTAATGGCAGGCGGCAAATGGGCGCGGTCCACCGGTCACACCATATGACTTAGCGGGCGATTCACAGTTGGTGCCTGGACCGTTGTGATAAGCGCTGCGATATACTCTCGGGAAATTATTGTATTGATACTTCTTCTCTGTTCAGTATTACTTTCTCGATTGATATATAGGATACCGAACAAGTACTCGTGATTGTGACTCTTTTCTACTGGCTGTTCCTGCTGGTAATGCTGGTGATTTGCGGGCCCGGCGCCCTGTCCGCCGACTATTGGATCGCCAAGTGGATCGAGCGGTGCGCGAACTAGACCATTGCGGCCGAGGCGCTCATCGGCGCCTCGGCAACTTTACCGAAACAGTCGAGACACGCTGGAGCCATCATGGATGGCTCTAATCGCATTGGCGAACAACTCGGCGACCGAACACACTTCAATCTTGTCGATGCGTTTTTCCGCGGGCAGCGGCAGTGTGTCGGTCGCGACCAGGGCACGCAGCGGGGATTTAGCGATACGCTCGACGGCATGTCCCGATAGCACGGGGTGAACCGCCGCGGCCTCCACAGACTTTGCGCCGCGCTCCAACACAAATGTCATCGCTTCGATAAGGGTGCCGCCACTGGCGACCTCATCGTCGATGATCAGTGCCCGCTTGCCGGCCACGTCGCCGATCAAGTCGACGGCCCGCGGCTTCTCGTCATGGCCGTCGCGCCGCTTGTCGACGACCGCCACCGGCAGGTTGAGCCGGTTGGCGTAGCCGCCGATCTCCTTGGCCTCGCCCAGATCGGCCGCCACCAGCACGTAATCCGACAAGTCGCGCGAGTCCTTGAGATGATCGCAGAGGATCGGCGCCGCGCGAAGTTGGTCGACCGGGAAGCGGAAGAAGCCCTGAACCTGAGGCGAGTGCAGATCCATCGTCAGGACTCGATGGGCGCCGGCCGTTTCCAGCAAATCGGCCATCAGCCGGGCGGTGATCGAAACGCGCGGCTGATCCTTCTTGTCGGAACGGGCATAGGGGAAGTAGGGCACAACCGCGGTGATGCGCCGGCCGACGCGTGTTTCAGCGCGTCGATGGTCATCAGCAGTTCGAGAATGCCGTCGGAAACCGGCGGGCAGGACGGCTGGATGACAAAGACGTCGCTCTCCCGCACATTGTCCTCGATCTGCACCAGCAGGTTTTCGTTGGAAAAGCGGAACACCTGGGTCGGGCATAGTTCGACGCCGAGATGCGCGCAGACGCTCTTGGCAAAATCAGGATGGGCCGAACCGCTGATGATCTTGATTCGATCGAGCATTTTCGCTTTTCCGGATCCCAGGTTGGTGTTGGCGCCCTTCTAGCCCAGGGCGGGCGCGGAGTCTTGTTGACAGCCGCCAGAGGGGCTAACTGATCCACATGACCAAGAGTGAACACCAACCGGTCCATGTGATCGGCGGCGGCCTGGCGGGGAGCGAGGCCGCCTGGCAGATCGCTGCCGCACGCGTGCCCGTGGTCTTGCATGAGATGCGGCCCGTCCGGGGTACCGATGCCCATCAGACGGACCGGCTGGCGGAGCTGGTTTGCTCCAACTCGTTCCGGTCGGACGATGCGGCCTACAACGCGGTTGGGTTGCTGCATGAGGAGATGCGGCAATGTGGGTCGCTGATCATGAGCGCCGGCGACGCCAACAAGGTGCCGGCCGGGAGCGCCCTGGCGGTGGACCGGGACCGCTTCGCCGACATGGTGACGGAGCGGCTGGACGCCCATCCGCTGGTGACCATCGAGCGGACGGAAGTCGACGGTCTGCCACCGATCGACTGGGACAATGTGGTGTTGGCGACGGGGCCCCTCACCTCCCCGGCCCTGGCGGCGGCCATCCGGTCGCTGACAGACGAGGACAGCTTGGCGTTTTTCGATGCGATCGCGCCGATCGTCTACACCGAGAGCATCGATTTCGACGTCGCCTGGTACCAATCCCGCTATGACAAGGTTGGCCCGGGTGGTACCGGCAAGGACTACATCAACTGCCCGCTCGACGAGGCGCAGTACAACGCCTTCCTCGATGCCTTGCTCGCCGCCGATACCGCCGAGTTCAAGGATTGGGAGAAAGACACGCCCTACTTCGAGGGTTGTTTGCCGATCGAAGTGATGGTGGCGCGTGGCCGGGAGACGCTGCGGTTCGGGCCAATGAAACCGGTTGGGCTCACAAATCCCCATACCGGCGGCCGGGCCCATGCGGTGGTGCAGCTCCGGCAGGATAATGCGCTCGCCACGCTCTACAACATGGTCGGCTTTCAAACCAAGCTGAAGCATGGCGCGCAGAAGGAGGTGTTGCGGCTGATCCCCGGCCTTGAGGACGCCCAGTTCGCGCGGCTAGGCGGCATTCATCGGAACACCTTCATCAACAGCCCGAAACTGCTCGACGGTACGCTGCGGCTGCGCGCGCAACCGCGCCTGCGTTTTGCCGGCCAGATTACCGGCGTCGAGGGCTATGTTGAGAGCGCCGCGATCGGTCTGTTGGCCGGGCGTTTCGCCGCCGCCGACCGCCTCGGCACCGCGTTTGCCGCGCCGCCGCCGACCACGGCGCTTGGTGCGCTGCTCAACCACATCAGTGGCGGCGCGCATGCCGAGACGTTCCAGCCGATGAACATTAACTTCGGGCTTTTACCGCCACCGCCGAAGAACGAACGCGGCCGGCTGCCAAAGGGCCGCGACCGGAAGGCCGTGCAGAGTGCCCGTGCGCTCACCGACCTGGATGCGTGGCTGGGGACGAAGGCGGCGGCTGAGTAGTGTTCGAATCGCCATGAGCGGCACGATGACAATCATCCAGGTGCCACCGGTTCCGGCCGATGTGGCACTTGTTGAGGGGATAGCAACGCTTCTACACAGCGCATATGGAGCGGGAATTGATCCCTCAGAGGCCGTGTCCGCTGTTACGGAGCCACTTCCCGGACAAGAACCGGTCTGTCGATTCCTGCTCGTGGAGGGTGCGAACACCGTTGCCGGACACTTGGCGGCATATGAGAGAGAGGTCGCCATTGGAGATGATCACTGTCTGTTGGGCATGATCGGAGATGTTGCCGTAGCGAAAGAGTTCCGGCGCCAAGGACACTGCAAAAAGTTGGTCGAGGCTGCCCACGACTATTTTTCAAGTAAAGCTATCGCGTTCTCTGTTCTGTTTGCGTTTGAGCCCGCTGTTTATGTGTCGAGTGGCTATCGGCTCATGGAGAATGAGATCTACTTCTTGGACGAGGACAACGCTTGGAAGACTTTCGTCTATCGGGGAAGCATGTATTGCGAACTGGGCGACCGGCGCTGGCCCAATCAGAAGATCGACATGAGAGGACCCACCGTCTAGGGCGTCACGGAATGCCAGCCAATGCCGGCGACAAGTGAGCTTACGCCGCAGTCAAGACAATTGGCGTACCCTTGGTAACCACCAGGCTGTGCTCGTATTGGGCCGTCAGGTATTCCGGCGGCGTGGATAGAGTCCAGCCGTCGTCCTCCTCATCCGCCCACTCGGCCCCTGTGGAGAGGAACGGCTCGATGGTGAAGACCATGCCTTCCTTGAGTTCCCGGGTATCGGCCGGGTCGTAGTAGGACGGGATGTGGGCGGGTTCCTCGTGCAGGGCCCCGCCGACGCCGTGGCTTTGCAGGTTGCGGATGATTGAGTAGTTGCCGCGCCGTGCCACATTTTCGATGGCCTGGCCGATGACGTTGATTGGGCGCCCGGCCCGGACGGAGCTCAAGGCTTGCTTCAGTGCCTTGCGGGTGGTGCGGCAGAGTGCTTGCTTGGCGGCGGTGGCCGGGGGGACGATGAAGCTGGCGCCGGTGTCGGCCCAGAATCCGTCTTTTTCCGCCGAGACGTCTATGTTGATGAGATCGCCGGCCTGGATGATGCGCTCACCAGGGATGCCATGGGCGATGGCCGGGTTGATGCTGATGCAAGTGGCGCCCGGGAAGTCATATGTCTTGGACGGGGCCGATATGGCGCCGTGCCGCGCCAGCTCCGCCGCGCCGATGTCGTCCAATTCCTTGGTGGTCATCCCGGGTTCGAGCGCTGCGCCCATGCGTTGCAGGGTCAGCGCTACAATACGGCCGACATCGCGGAGTTGCGCCAGTTCGAATTCATTGCCAATCGTCACAAGACCCTCCTTGTCCGTTACATGCCTTGTTTGGCCGCCAACTCCATATCCCAATACGTGGCCTCGATCTTGTGGCCATCCGGGTCGCGGACGAAGCAGCCATAGTAGGGCTCACCATACTGCGGCCGCGGACCGGCAGGGCCGTCGTCCGTGGCCCCTGCTTCCAGCGCCGCTTTGTAGAAGGCGTTGACCTGTTCCTTGGAAGTCGCAACAAAGGCGAAGTGGGTGCCGTTGCCGACGGAGCTGGGCTGGCCGTCGAACGGCGTCTGGACCCAGAACTCGGGGAATTGCCTGCCGTAAGCGACCGCTTCGCCGTGTTCCATGATGCGTCGGCAGCCGATGACCGACAGGACGGCATCGTAGAAGGCGGTTGAACGGGCGTAGTCGCTGACGCCAACGGAGACATGGGACAGAATGCTTGGGCTATCGTCGCTCATCGCTTGCTCTCCTGGTAGCCGGGTCGGTTGGTTGGTCGCGGCTGGCTGTTCTTATACGGTAGGAATGTCGCTGTGACAGCCGCCGAAAAGCACGCAGCGCCGCCGTCGCCGCGGATTCCTATCGCCCAGGGCCTGGCTTGGGTCAGCGTCGCTATAAGCCTGGTGCTTCTGCTGGCGCCGGTGTCTGTCGATGCGCTGACAGTCCGAGCGGCGGGCGCCGTGGTGCTGGCCATCGGCCTTTGGTCGACCGGCGCCGTGCCGGAATACGTTACCGCCATCCTGTTTTTTCTGGTGACCATGGTGTTCGCCATTGCGCCGGCGGCGGTGGTGTTCTCCGGTTTCCACTCCACCGCGATCTGGCTGATCTTCGGCGGTATGGTCCTCGGCCTGGGGGTACAGCAAAGCGGCCTGGGCAATCGGCTGGTGAGCTTCGTGCTGCGGCAGGTGTCGGGGCCCTATTTCGTTTACGTCCTAGCGTTGGCGCTGGTGGGTTTGGCCCTGGGCTTTGTCGTGCCCAGCGCGATGGGCCGGGTGATGCTCTTGATCCCGATCGTCCTGGCAGTGGCCGACCGATTGGGCTTTCCGGCCGGCAGCCAGGGCCGCGCCGGCCTGGTGATGGGCACGGCGCTGGCGACGATGCTGCCGTCGTTCGGCGTGCTGCCGTCGAACGTGCCGAATGTGACGATGGCCGGCGCCGCCGAGAGCATCTATGGCGTGACCTTCCAGTACGGCGCGTATCTGGCGCTGAACTTCCCCGTCTTGAGCCTGATGAGTTTCGGCGCCGTCGTGGTCATCGTCAGCCGGACGTTCCACGAACCGCCTCGTCAGGACGCCGCGCCGGCAAGGCCGGCTGGCTGGACCAGGAACGAGCGGGTGCTGCTGCTCATTCTCCTGCTGACCCTCGCGCTGTGGGCCAGCGACTTCCTGCACGGTGTTTCGCCCGCCTGGGTGGCGCTGGGTGCGGCTGTCCTCTGTCTGCTCCCGCGCACCGGCGTGGTGGGCGCCCGCGCCTTCACCGGGGAGGCCAACTTTGGCCCCTGGCTCTATGTGGCGGGCGTCATCGGCATGGGGGCGGTGGCCAATCACACCGGGCTGGGGCAGCTGGTCGGCGAGGCGTTGTTCGCCGCGGTAGAGTTCACACCCGGCGCCGATGCCCGCAACTTCGCGTCGCTCCTGGGTATCGGCGCCGTCGTCTCACTGATCACCACGCACCCGGCGGCGCCAGCCATCATGACCCCCCTGGCGGAGAGCTTTGCCGCCGCGACCGGCTGGCCGTTGCGGGATGTGCTGTTGGCGCAGGTGCCGGCCTGGGTGGTGTTTCCGTTCCCCTACCAAGCGCCGCCGGTTTTCGTGGCGATGACGCTGGCGGGCGTCCCGGTCCGGCAGGCGACGCGGGTGTTGCTCACCTACTTTGCTTTCGGCGTGCTGGTGATCTGGCCGTTGCATTTCATGTGGGGGCGCGCTCTGGGTTTCTTTGGCGGGGCCTAGTAGGCTTGTAACTTGGTAGTGCGGCCCCTAGTACCGCCCCAAGGATCGTGCGAGGGCGAGGCGCCAGGTCAGACTGGGAAGATACCGGGGCATGGCAAAGGGATCATAGCCGACACGCTTCATTGCTCGCAGATATGCCGCCGCGCCAGTCACCGGGAGGAACACGGCGCGGTGTTGCCGGGTAATCCGTCGCCTCAACAACCGCGCAGCCACGACCGATTGCCGGGCGCTGTTGGCAACCACTTGCACGACCTTTGGCAATCCGGCGACCGGACGCAGCTCGAACAGATCGCGGCGGCTCACCTCGTGGGCAGCCAATAGGTCGTGCGGCAGATATAGGCGCTTCGCCCGCGCATGATATGGGACGGCGCGCAAAAGGCCGGTCAACGCCCATGCGGTGCCTGCCGCCGTCGATGTTTGTTCGGAGGCCTCACCGATGCAACCGACCGACAAAGCTGCGAGTTGCTGCAGCGGCGCTGCGGTGGCGCGGGCATAGCGCGCCAACTCATCGATTGTCGCGAATGCCGGCGGTTCCAGGTCGGCCTCGCGGGCGGTGATCAGTTCCTTAAACAGGTCCGCCGGTAGCGAACGCGCGTTGATCGCTTCGGCAAGCGCTTCGACGATGGGCTGGGCACGTGGGCTGTGGCCCGCGTAGATCTCGCCGATCGCTTCGCGCCACCATTGCAAACGAATGGCGGCGAGCTGGATCTCGCTGACCACTTCGCGGGCGCGGGCGATTTCGGCGTTGAAAGCATAGAGTGCGAAAACCCGTTCGCGCACCGCATGCGGCAAGAAGAGCGCCGTCAGATAGCGGTCCGGATCATACCGGCGGACGTGATTGCCACAGTAGGAAAGCGCGGCCATACCTCTAGGCGGGATGGCTTATACGCAGGAGTCGCGACATCTGTTATAATGATTCCGGAAAGACGTATTTGGGGGACAATCGAATGGGAAAGATCCTGGAGTCGCTGCCGATGACAATCGTCGCCGGCGTCGTGTTGACCATTGTTATGGTCCTGCTCGTAACGGCGCTCACGTAGGCCGGGACGGGAGAGAGTGATGGAATTTAACACGGATTTCTGGATGTTCATCGTCCGCTGGTTCCATGTGATCAGCGGCGTCATGTGGATCGGTCTGCTGTGGTACTTCAACTTCGTGCAAGTGCCGAGCATGCCGAAGATCCCCGACGATCAAAAACCGGCCATTACCAAGGTCATCGCGCCCGCCGCGTTGTTCTGGTTCCGCTGGGCGGCGCTTTCGACCCTGATCTGGGGTCTGATCCTGGCCTGGATGAACAACTACCTCGGCAGCGCGATCATCCTCGGCATCGGGTCCAACACGCCAACCACTTCACTCATCGGCTTCGGCATGTGGTTCGGGACTATCATGGCTTTCAATGTCTGGTTCCTGATCTGGCCGAACCAAAAGAAGGTTCTGGGCATCGAAGAGGCCTCGCCCGAAGAAAAGAAGGCGGCGGCACGCACGGCGTTGCTCGCTTCGCGGACTAATACAATGCTGTCGATCCCTATGCTGTTCGCCATGGTGGGCGCACAGAATGGAGGGTTCCTGTTCGCGACATCCGTCGGATAGAGCTGACAGCTTCGAACAGGGAAAGGGCCGCCATGAGCGGCCCTTTTCGTTAGTCCACCGCGATGAGGGCTGCTGCCACGACGCGGCCTTCGGCCAGCAGCACATTGTAGGTGCGGCACGCCGCGCCGGTGTCCATTGCCTCCACGGTCAGGCCCGCCGTCAGCAATTCACCACGTAGATCAGGCAGCACCATCTCAAACCGCGGGCCGGTGCCGAGCAGAAAGACTTCCAGTGTCTGGGCTATGGCCGTTGCGGGCGCCAGAGACTCCAGAGTGACCGCGGAAAGCGCTGTGACCGGCCACGGCTCGATGCGGCCGGGAAGCAACAGAATGGAACCGGCAAAGCGGCGGTCGTCGAGGCGAAAACCGCCGCCGCCGTAGCTTTGGACGGGACCCGCTGAGTCAGGCGGATTCAGGCGCCTTGCCCTCAGCGGTTTCGCTCTCCTCACCTTCATCCGCCCCGGCGTCGCTGGGCCTCAGTTTCAGGAACAGCAGGGCCGGCACGGCAACGAACAGCGACGAATAGGTCCCGATGATGACGCCCCAGATCATCGCCAGCGCGAAGTCGCGGATGATCGGGCCGCCCAATATCACCAGCGACAACAGCGCGAGCAAGGTCGTCACACTGGTCACGACCGTGCGCGACAGGGTGGCGTTGGCCGCGAGGTTCAGCAGATCCGGGATCGCGAGTTTCTTGTATTTGCGCAGTGTCTCCCGGACGCGGTCATAGATGACGACCGTGTCGTTGATCGAGTAGCCGGCAATGGTGAGGATCGCCGCGACCGTCGCGAGGTTGAATTCGAGCTGGGTGATGGCGAACAAACCGATGGTCGTCACCACATCGTGGGTCAGCGCGATTACCGCGCCAACGCCGAAATGCCATTCGAACCGGAACCAGATGTAGAGCAGGATGGCCCCCAGGGCGAGAACAACCGCCAGGGTCGCGGCCTGGACCAATTCCCGCCCCACGGTCGGCCCGACAAACTCGGTGCGGCGGTACTCCTCGACCGTATCGCCGAGGAGTTCGCGGACCTGCTGAATGGCGGCGAGTTGCTCTTGCTCGTCGCCTTCCTGCCGCTGGATGCGGATCAGCACATCGTCTGGCGCACCAAACTCCTGAATCTGCACCTCGCCAAGGTTCAGCGCGCCAATCGTGCTGCGCAGGGCGGGAATATCGGCGGGCTCCTCGGTCTTTACCTCAATGAGGATGCCGCCGCGGAAGTCGATGCCGAGGTTCAGTCCTTGAATCGCAAATGCGACGATCGACACGGTGACCAGAATGGCCGATAGGACAAATGCCGCCTTCCGCTTGCCGATAAAGTCGAGCTTGGTGTTGGGCGGGACGATTTGCAGTGGTTTCATGGTTCGCCCCTAAATCGGCAACGCGGCCGGTTTGCGCCGGCGCAGCCACACAACGACAAACAGCCGGGTGACCATCATCGCGGTGAACATGGAACTGATGATGCCGATCGTCAGTGTGACCGCGAAGCCTTTGATCGGCCCGGATCCGAACTGGAACAACAGGATCGCGGCGATCAAGGTCGTCAGATTTGAGTCGATTATCGTCGTCAGTGCCCGCCGGTAGCCAGCATCGATGGCCGAGATCGGCGTTCGCCCCAGTCGCACCTCCTCGCGTATTCGTTCGAAGATCAGGACGTTGGCGTCGACCGCCATGCCGATGGTCAGCACAATGCCGGCGATGCCAGGCAGGGTGAGGGTTGCCTGCAAGATCGAAAGAACCGCGACGATTATCGCCATGTTGATCAGCAGGGCGACATCTGCCATCAAGCCGAACAGCCCATAGCTGACCGCCATGTAGGCGATGACCAGCATAAGTCCGACGATGCTGGCGATCTTGCCGGCCGATATGGAGTCGGCGCCGAGGCCCGGACCGACCGTGCGTTCTTCGAGGATGGTCAGGGGCGCCGGCAAGGCACCTGCCCGCAGCACGAGCGATAAATCATTGACTTCCTGCACCGTGAAACGGCCGGTGATGATGCCGTTGCCGCCAAGGATCGGGCTTTGGATGACCGGGGCGCTGACGACCTCGCCATCGAGTACGATGGCCAGTTGTTCGCCAACACTCTGCGATGTGACCTCGCCAAACCGGCGGCCGCCGACCGTGTCGAAGGTGAAGGAGACGACGGGTTGGCCGTCTTGGAAGGACGGCTGGGCATTGACCAGCCGGTCTCCGCCGACCGCCACCTCGCGGCGCACCGCATAGTCGACCCCAATCGAGGTCTCGGTGACCGGTTCGCTGAGGATCATCACCCCGGGCGGAACACGCCGGGCATTGATGTCCTGCGGCGTGACTGTGGAGTCGACGATGTGAAACGTCAGTTTGGCCGTCTGACCGAGCAGACGCTTGATGCGTTCCGGGTCCTTGACGCCTGGTAGCTGCACCAAAATGCGTTGCGCACCTTGGCGTTGGATGGTCGGCTCCGAGGTACCGGTTTCGTCGACGCGGCGCCTGACAATCTCAATGGACTGTTCGACGGCGTTGGTCTGGCGCTCCCGCTGCGCTTCATCGGTCAGGGTCAGGCTGACAGTTCCGTCCGACGTGCTGTCGACCGCTAGCTCTGGATTGATGTCCCGAACCCGCCGGACAGCCTCATGCAGATCATCAAGGTTCCGAACTGTGAACCGGACTGAGGGTCCCTGTACGCCTAGACCTGTGTAGTCGACTCGTTCGCCATCTACACCGCGGGCTCGCAGGGCGGAGCGGACCTCGGTTTCAGTGGCTTCCAGGGTCTCCTTGATGACGGTGTCGACGCCAACCTCCAGCAGCAGGTGCGCACCGCCTTGCAGGTCCAGGCCGAGGTTGACCTGTTCGTGGGGGATCCAGCCGGGGGTTTCGTCCAACCCGGTCTCGTCGACCGCCGGAAAGAAGTTTGGCGCGGCGTAGACCAGCCCGAGCAGGCAAACCACGAGCGTAACGACGATGTTCCAGCGCGCGTAGTTGACCATCTAGCCAATCCCTCCGCTATCTCTTGCCGCCGAACAGCCCCCCCAACAGGCTTTTCGGTGGTTCAGCCGCGCCACCGGCGGTCTGGCCGGCGCCGCCGCCTTGGACCGGCTCGGGCTTGTTGATCACGTCGGTGATGGTGCCGCGAGCGATCGTGACCTTCACCCCCTCGGCAATCTGAACCGTGCACTCGGTATCGGAGTTCACCCGGGTCACGGTGCCGATGATCCCACCGCCGGTCAGCACCTTGTCGCCGCGCCGCAGCCGCCCCAGCATCTCGCGATGCAGTTTCACCTTCCGTTGTTGAGGGCGGATCAGCAGGAAGTAGAAAACGGCGAAAATCAGTATCAGCGGCATCAAGGAGACGAAGAGATCGCCCCCACCGGCGCCGCCGGCCGCCTGGGCGTAGGCCGGCGAGATAAGCATAACGTTCCCCTGTAGAGATCAGGCCACGGGCCATCCGAAAGTGGGGCGGATCATAACCACCATTCAACGAATTGCAATGTGCGGGCCGGCGGCCACATTGGCTCGCACCACGCTTCTATGCTAGACAGTAAGTCATTCAGATAGCGGGACTTTTCAAGAATGAGTGAGCGGCGCCTGATCCCCCTGCTCAGCCAGATCCTGGACGCCCTGTCACGGGCGGTGCCACAGCGGCCGACCGAACTGGACCTGTCCGGCGCCGGCGCGTTCACCTGGCAGGCGGAAACCGGCCAAGTGGTTCCTGTTCCGCAGGTGAACCGGGTGCCGATCGACCTGCTGCGCGGGATCGAGCGGCAGCGGGAAACACTGCTCGAAAACACCCGCCGCTTTGCCGAGGGCCTGCCAGCCAACAACGCGCTGCTGTGGGGTGCGCGCGGGACCGGCAAGTCGAGCCTGGTGAAGGCAGTTCATGCGGCCGTGGGCGCGGCCGGCAAGGACCTGGTGCTGGTCGAGATTCACCGCGAGGATATGCCGACCCTGCCGAGCCTGCTGGCCATGTTGCGGCGCCAGACGCGGCGGGTGATCCTGTTTTGCGACGATCTCAGCTTCGATGAGGCGGACACCAGCTACAAGTCGCTGAAGGCGGTCTTGGAAGGTGGGATCGAGGGCCGGCCGGCGAATGTGATCTTCTATGCCACTTCGAACCGGCGTCACCTGATGCCGCGGATGATGATCGAAAACGAACGTTCAACCGCCATCAACCCGTCGGAATCGGTCGACGAGAAGGTATCCCTGTCCGACCGGTTCGGCTTGTGGCTCGGTTTTCACAACACCGATCAAGACACCTACTTCGCCATGGTCGAGGGTTACGCCGCCTACTACGGCCTCGAGATCCCGGTCGAGCAGTTGCGCGCCGAGGCAAAGGAATGGGCGATCACCCGCGGTGCGCGCTCTGGGCGTGTGGCTTGGCAGTTTATCCAGGATGTCGCCGGGCGACTTGGTAAGCCGCTGAACTAGGCGTCCGGAGAATTAAGCGTCCCGGGCCGGCAGCAGCTTCTTGGGATCGATTGCCTTGCGGCCGTCGCGGATTTCGAAATGGAGCTGCGGAATGTCGACACCGCCGCTTTTGCCGACCTGCGCGATGACCTGGCCCTTGTTCACAACATCGCCCCGCTGCACGAGCAGATTGCTGTTGTGGCCGTACGCGGTGATTAAGCCGCCTTCATGCTTGATCAAGACCAGCTTGCCAAAGCCGCGGATCTCGTTGCCCGCATAGGCGACAACACCGTTTTCCGCCGCATGCACCGGAGCCTCTAAGGGTGCCGCGATGTTCAGGCCGTCATTGTGCAGGCCGCCGCTGGTGGGGCCGTAGCCAACCAGTACCTTGCCTTGCACAGGCCAAGCGAAGCCACCGGCGAGCGGCGGCGGTGAACCGATACTCACCGGCCGCTCTGCCACTCGCTGGGGGGCGGCCGGTTTGCTGCGCGGTGTCACGCTGGCGACCAGCCGGCGCGGCTCGGCTGTTGCTGGGGTTGGCAGGGCCGCTACCTGGGTAGGGGCGGCCTTCGGCGTTGGCGCCGGAGTTGCTTGGCCGGCGGACGTGCGGCGGATGACAACCGCCGTATTCGGCCGTGGCTGAACGGCGGCAATCTGCGGCGGCGGCGGGTCGTACGGAAGTGCGATCCGCTGACCGAGACTTAGTGTGTAGGGTGGACGAATGTTGTTGAGACCCGCCAGCGTGGCGACGTCCGTCTCGTACCGCCGGGAGATGTTGTACAGCGTGTCGCCTGATGCAACTTCGTGAAAACCGCCGGGTCTTGCATCGGCGGGTTGCCGCAGCGAAGCGAGTTGCACTCCCGGTTCCGGCTCGAAGCGCACGGTGCGATCTTCTTGCTCGGTTTCGATGGGTTGGACCTTGACCCGAGGTATTGGCGCGGCCGAACTCTCGCCCTGGCCGAAAGACCTCACTGCGACCGCATCGGTCGGCGCTTCGAACGACAACTGATCGCGCAACGCAACGGTACTCAACGGTTGTTGGTCCGGTTGCAGCAGGGCAAGCATACGGTCAAAAACCGGCGCCGGGGGCGCCTCGCGCGCACAGCCTGCGACCAAGATTGTCAACGCAAGCCATTTTGTCGATCGTTGAACCCGCATGGGCGCGGATAGTAGGCGCGCGCGACTCGCGCAGCAAGTCAAATCACCGAGTCATCTCCGAGTCGCGGGCCAAGCCTTGGCGGAGCGGGACAAACCGCACATGCGCCAATTCTTCGCGACTGAATCCCTCCTCGGTTCGTCTCATGCGCACCAGCATCTGCTGGTCCTCCGGGCCGACCGGCGCAAGCAGAACACCGTTCGGCCCGAGTTGATCGAGCAACGCCGGCGGTACTTCGGCACTGGCGGCAGTCACGCTGATGCCGTCGAACGGCGCTTGTTCGGGCCAGCCTTTGGTGCCGTCGGCGACCTTCGTAATGACGTTGTGGATCTTGAGCTGTTTGAACCGCTGCTCCGCCTGCAGCCGCAGATCGCGCACCCGCTCGACCGAATAGACGCGGCGGCACAGGCCGGCCAGAACCGCCGCGTGGTATCCGGACCCGGTGCCGATCTCCAGAACCTTGGACTGTTCGTTGACCTCCAGCGCCTCGACCATATGGGCGACGATGAGCGGCTGGCTGATGGTCTGACCGTGGCCGATCGGCAACGCACCATCGGCGTAGGCGCTCGCTAGCAGTTGTTCCGGAACAAAGAGTTCGCGCGGCACGCTTTCCATCGCGTTGAGGATGGTCGCGTCGGTGATCCCCGCTTGGCGAAGCTGCAGGATCATCCGCGCCTTGTCTTCGTTCTGGTTCAATCAAACGCCTCGCGCAGCACCTTGAGCGACGGTTTGTGGGTCAAGTCCAGATGCACTGGCGTGACGGATATGTACCCGTCCTCCACCAACGCGATGTCACTTCCGGACTTGGCGGCCGCCTCGTTGCGCAAGGTGCCGATCCAGAAATAGGGCCGGCCGCGGGGATCGACGCGCCGGTCAAGATTTTCGCCGATCTTGCGCTGACCCTGCACCGCAATCCTGGTGCCTTCGACCGCGTTGGCAACAACGTCAGGGAAGTTGACGTTTATCAGGACGCCGTCGTCCCAGCCGGTCAGCCAAAGCCGGCGGATGATGTCGGGCGCGTACTTCTCGGCGGTGGCCCAATGCACCGTGCGATGTCCCTCCCCCACATGCTGGCTGAGGGCGATCGCCGGCACGCCGAGCAACGTCGCTTCCATCGCCGCCGCCACGGTCCCCGAATACGTGATGTCCTCGCCCATGTTGCTGCCGCGGTTGACGCCCGACAAGACGAGGTCGGGCAGCTTACCGCGCATGATCTCGTGCAACGCCATCAGCACGCAATCGGTCGGCGTGCCGGCGACGGAGTAACGTTTGGTCGAATAGCGGCGGATCCGCACCGGGCTGTGCAGGCTCAACGAATGACCGGCGCCACTCTGTTCGGTTTGCGGTGCACACACCCATATGTCGTCGGTGAGTTGCTTGGCGATGGACTGCAGGATCTTGAGGCCCGGCGCACCGATGCCGTCGTCATTCGTCAGCAGGATGCGGCACCCCTTGAGGGCGCTCTTCAGGCTAGCCATCGGGTTCCAGGGTTTCCAGGCCGCCCATGTATGGACGCAGCGCATCAGGGATGATGACGCTGCCGTCGGCCTGTTGGTAGTTTTCGAGGATGGCGATCAAGGCCCGGCCGATGGCCACGCCGGAGCCATTCAGTGTGTGTACGAACCGCGTGCCTTTCTCTGCGTTCGGCCGGAAGCGCGCCTGCATGCGGCGGGCTTGCCAGTCGCCGGCCCGGGAAACCGACGCGATCTCCCGATACACGCCCTGCCCCGGCAGCCACACTTCGACATCGAAGGTGGACTGCATCGTGCCGCCGGTATCGCCGCTGCATAGCCACACGACACGGTAAGGCAGGCCCAAACGTTGCATGACCGCCTCGGCACAGCCGGTCTTGCGCTCCTGCTCCGCCAAGGACTGGTCGGGGTGGACGATCGAGACCAGTTCGACCTTGTAGAACTGGTGCTGGCGCAGCATGCCGCGGGTGTCCTTGCCGGCGGCGCCGGCCTCGGAACGGAAACAACTGGTCCAGGCGGTGTACCGCAGGGGCAGCTCGTCCTCGGCCAGGATTTGCTCGCGTACCAGGTTGGTCAGCGGCACTTCGGCGGTCGGGATTAGCCAATGCCCGTTGGTGGTCTGGAACAGGTCCTCGCCGAACTTCGGTAGCTGGCCGGTGCCGAACAGCACATGGTCGCGCACTAGTAGTGGCGGGCTGACCTCGGTGTAGCCGAATTCGGTGACATGGATGTCGAGCATGAGCATGGCGAGCGCCCGTTCCATCCGCGCCAGCGCGCCCGACAGTACAACGAACCGGGAGCCGCTCAGCCGGCCCGCAGTCTCGAAGTCCATCAGGCCGAGGGCCTCGCCGATCTCGAAATGCTCCTTCGGTTCGTAGTTGCGCTTCGGTGGCGCGCCGGAGTTGCGGAGCTCGACGTTGGCGCTTTCGTCCGGTCCATCAGGCACGTCTGGGTCGAGCAAGTTCGGTAGGCCGGCCAGCAGCTCTTCAAGTTCCGCGGACAAGGCCCGCTCGCGATCCGTTTCGGCCTGCATGGCGGTTTTCAGCTCGGCGACCTCGCGCTTGAGCTGCTCGGCCCGGTCTTTGTCGCCGGACCCCATGGCCTTGCCGACCTCCTTCGAGGCGGCGTTGCGGCGGTTCTGCATCTCCTGCAACGCCGTCTGGGCGGCACGATAGCGCGCGTCCAAGTCGAGCAACGCCGCCGACACGGGGTCTTCGCCACGGCGAGCCAAGCCCGCGTCAAGCTCCTCGGGGTGCTCGCGAATCCACTTCAGGTCCAGCATTGCGCAATCATTGTTCCGGAAACGCCCGGTCGGACTTATAGGCCGCCCGCCCGCGTTGCCGCAATTTCAATCGCCCGTAGCACGGGGGCTACTTCCTCCGCGCGCGCAAGAGCTTGCCGACAAGCCAGACCGGCACAACGATGACCGCCCCGGCCAGCGCGAACGGCACGGCCCACTGTACAGCGTCCACTGCGACCCCAAAGATCCGCTCCGCCGCGTTGCCGAGACGGCCGAAGGCCGCCACGGGGTCAATATCGAAGACCGATAGAAACAAGCCGACCAGCACCGACGCGATGAACAGCTTGACGACCGTGCCGGCGATGTCCCGTGGCTTCATGGTGTTCAGTCGCCGAGCCGGGCGGCTTCTATCTTCTTGTCGGTCTGATACTGGCTGAGCGCATAGACGGCCCAGATCGCGGCGGGAATCCAGCCAATGATCGTGAGCTGTAGGATCAAACATAGAATGCCCTGAACCCAACGGCCGATGGTGAAGAACACCAGGAAGGGCAATAGCAGGGCGACAATCAGTCTTATCATGCTGCAGACCACGCTCGTCCGTTTCTAATTGGCGGACAGGCTATTTGCATTAGGTGGGTTCGGCAATGCAGCTTTCGGCAGACCGAAGCTTGATTTACATGGCAACGCGTTAACTTCAGTGGCGGACCAGGATCATCGAATAGGAGGAAGCGTGCGCATGACAGCCGGCAAGAACGCGATTGTCACGGGTTCAACGAGCGGCATCGGGTTGGGCATCGCCGACGGCCTGGCAGCCGCCGGCATGAACGTCGTGCTGAACGGGTTTGGCGACGCCGGTGAGATCGAGGCGACCCGCCAGCGTCTGGCCGAGACCCACGGCGTGACCACGCTTTATTCGGGCGCCGATATGACCAAGCCGGCGGAAATCGAAGCGTTGGCGCAGATGGCCCGGGAGGAACTTGGGTCCGTCGATGTGATTGTCAACAACGCCGGTATTCAGCATGTCGAGGCGATCGAGGACTTCCCGGCCGAAAAGTGGGACGCCATCATCGCGATCAATCTGTCGTCCGCTTTCCACCTGACCCGCGCCACCATCGGCGACATGAAGGCCCGCGGCTGGGGGCGGATCATCAATGTTGCCTCGGCGCATGGGCTGGTGGCATCGCCCTACAAGTCGGCTTATGTCGCGGCCAAACACGGGGTGATCGGCCTGACCAAGACGGTGGCGCTGGAGGCCGCCGAGTCCGGCGTAACGGTCAACGCGATTTGCCCCGGCTATGTGAAGACGCCGCTGGTCGAGAAGCAAATCCCCGATACCGCACGGGCGCGCGGTATTACCGAGGAGGAAGTGGTGCGCGATGTCCTGCTGGCGGCACAGCCAACGAAGCGCTTCGTCGACGTCGACGAGCTTGCCGGGCTGGCGGTGTTTCTCTGCAGCGATGCGGCCGCTTCGATCACCGGTACCGCGCTCCCCGTCGATGGCGGTTGGGTGGCGCAGTAGGCGCTAGTAGATCGTTTTCTTCATATGTTCGGGGTAGTTGGCGTCATAGCTGGCGGCGTCGAACTCACCGGGCGCCGATAGCGCCTGCATGATCTGGCCGGCCGTCGGCAGTTCGGAGCGCGGAATCTGAGCCCCGGCGCTCCACAGATGCGAGCGGGCCAGGGCCTTCTGGCACTGGAAGTAGATCCGGTCCACCGTCACCACCAACACACTGCGCGGCAACTTGCCCTGCATCGCGAAAGACTCGCAGAGGGCCGGTTCGATGGAGATTTCGGCGCGGCCGTTGATCCTTAACGTCTCCCCGATGCCTGGGATCATGAACAACAGGGACACGCGCGGGTCGCGGACGATGTTGTGCAGGGAGTCCGCCCGGTTGTTGCCGCGACGGTCGGGGATCATCACCGTCTTCTTGTCGGCAACCCGGACAAAGCCTGCCGGGTCACCCCTTGGCGAACAGTCGAGACCCTCGGGACCGACGGTGGCCAGGACAACGAACGGCGACTTCTCGATAAACGGCCGATAGTGCTCCGAGATATAGTCGATTTCTTTGATCAGGGACCTCGGGACCGGTTGTCCGTAAAGCTCTTCCAGTTGCTCAACGGAGTTGATGATGTCCGGCCGGCTGTTACCGCTGGCGGCGTCTGGCATCGTCCGAGGCTCCTTGCGAAGGATGGTGCATCGCATATAGTCGGAGGCGCCACGATACGCCTGTAACTCATTGGTGCAAGTAGGGAATTGTCATGCTGCAATCGCCGCAACCGCTCAACGTCTACCTCTCGGGAGAGATCCATACGGACTGGCGTCAGCGGATCGCCGAGGGCGTCAAAGCGGCCGAGCTGCCGGTGACGCTGCTAGAACCGGTGACGGAACATGCAACCAGCGACGACTGCGGCGTGGCCATCCTCGGCTCCGAGGAAAAGTCCTTCTGGCACGACCATAAAGGTGCCAAGGTTAATGCGATCCGGACCCGCACGCTGATCGGCCGGGCGGATGTGGTGGTGGTGCGGTTCGGCGAGCAATACCGGCAGTGGAACGCTGCCTTCGATGCCGGCTACGCGGCGGCCCTCGGCAAACCGGTGATCACGCTGCACGACCCCAAACTGACCCATGCGCTGAAGGAAGTCGATGGGGCGGCGCTAGCCGTCGCCGAGACGCCGGAGCAGGTCGTGGAGATTCTTAGCTACGTGGTTAAGGGCGAACTGAGCCGCTAGACGCTACTCGGCGGCGCTGGCCGCCTCTTCCGCCGCTTCGGCGGCGGCTCGTTGGCGCTGCATCAGGCGGGCGCACCAGATCGAGACCTCGTAGAGCAGGATAATCGGGATCGCCAAGGTGAGCTGGCTGATCGGATCCGGCGGCGTCAGGACGGCCGCGGCGACGAACGCCAGCACGATCGCGTAGCGCCGTTTCTTCGCCAGTCCTTCTGGCGTGACCATGCCAACCTTGGCCAACAGTGTCAGCGCAACCGGCAGTTCAAAACTCAGGCCGAAGGCGAAGATCAGCCGCATGGATAGCGACAGGTATTCGTTGACCTTCGGCTCCAGTTCGATCGCGATCCCGCCGGGTGCGGCGAGTTGTTCGAAGCTCGCGAAGAAGGTCCAGGCGACCGGCATCACAATGTAATAGACGAAGGCGCCACCGGCGAAGAACAGCACGGGTGTGGCGATCAGAAACGGCAGGAAGGCGCGCTTTTCTTGTTTGTAGAGTCCCGGCGCGACAAACATCCAAAGCTGGTTGGCGACAATCGGGAATGAAATGAACGCGGCGGCGAAAAATGCGACCTTGATGTTGGTGAAGAATTTCTCGTGTAGCGCTGTGAAGATCAGACGCCGCTGCTCCGCGTCTTCCCAAATGCCGGCCAGTGGGGCGACGAGGAAGTTGAAGAACGGGTTCGCGAAGTAAAAGCAAACCAGAAAGACACCCACAAAGGCGACCACTGAGTAGATCAGCCGCCGCCGCAACTCCGTAAGGTGATCGAGGAGCGGCATCGCCTTGTCATCGGTCGCCGCCATCAGGCTGTGCCGCTTTCCTTCGCCGGCTCAGCTGGCCGTTCTGCTTTGGCTGCCGGCGCGGGTTCTGCGGTGGGGGTCGGTTTCGTGGGGCCCTGCATCGCGTCCACAGCATCCGCCGCCGCGTTGTCCGCGGCACTATGGGTTGTACCGTTGGCGGTCGGCTTCGGCAGTTTGCCGGTGTCAGGCTTCAGGATCTTGTTGCGGTCCGCTTCTTTGAAAGGGTCGCTGAAGGCACCGTCGTCGTCGATTTCGGCCTCGGTCATCTTCTTGATGTCGCGCTTGACCTCGTCGAGGCCGCTTTCGCGCGCCATTTCGTCGATACTTTTGTGAAACTCGCGGGCCAAGCCGCGCGCCCGCCGCACCAGTCCGCTGACCGTGCGGATGGCCCCCGGCAGTTCCTTCGGGCCGAGCACAACCAGCGCGACAAGGACGATGACAAAGAGTTCCGGCCAGCCGAGATCAAGCATGGAGTTTGGGCCGTGTCCTGCTGACGGTCTTAGGTGCGGCGACCGCGGCCGCGTTAATGACTAGCTCTTCGCCGCTTCGTCGGAACCGTCGATGCGCTTTGATTCCGTCGTCTCGGTCGAATCCTCTTTCATGTTCGATTTGAACGACTTAATGCCCTTGGCCAAGTCGCCCATGACCCGCGGGATCTTACCGCCGCCACCGAACAGGATAAGCACAACGACCAGAACGATCAGCCAGTGCCAGATGCTAAAGGTACCCATAGATGAGCTCCGCTTTTGGTCCCGTTGCCGCTTGGCCGGCGTTAGGAGCCGTTCCCGTTAATCCTGCTATGTAGTCCCTAGTATAGGGAATACAAAGGCTTGTGTCGTGTCCAAGTCTAACCCAAGGGTCATACCCCGGGCCGGCAGAAAACAACCCGGCACACGCATGTGAATATGCGCGCCAGGACTTGATTGTCCGTTTATTTCCAAATGGATGAGGCTGGTTCGGCCGAGTAGCCGGGCGGCCTCCACTTGGGCGCGGCAGATCGATTCTTCGCGCTGCCGCACGGCCTCCGGACGGATTAGTACTTCGACCTCGGTCCCCTCCGGCAACCCACTGGCCGAAATCGGGCCGAACGGCGTCGCCACATGACCGCCCTCAACGCGGCCCAGGAGACGGTTAACCTCGCCGAATAGCTCGGTGACAAAGGCCGTGGCCGGCCGGAAATAGAGTTCCGATGGGCGGCCGACTTGCTCCAACCGGCCGGCGCGCATGACAGCGATCCGGTCGGCCATGAACATGGCTTCTTCGGGGTCGTGAGTCACCATCAGGGTCCCGGCGCCGCTGTCCTTCAGAATGTGCAGGATCTCGTCCCGGACCTGGTGGCGCAGCCTAGTGTCGAGGCCCGAGAAGGGCTCGTCCAACAGATTGACCCGCGGGCCGGGTGCCAGGGCGCGCGCCAATGCCACCCGCTGCTGTTCGCCGCCGCTCAACTCATGGGGATAGGAGGTGGCATGCCCAGTCATGCCGACCCGTTCCAGCATGCGCGCCGCGTGGTCCCGACGGCCGCTGCCGCTGAGACCAAATTCCACATTCTGCAGTACGTTGAGATGGGGAAAGAGGGCGTAGTCTTGGAATACTAGTCCGACGCCGCGTTCCTCCGGCGGCACCGCCCGCTGCGGTGAGGCGACCAACTCGCCGCCGACACAGATCTGGCCGGTCTGGAGCTGTTCCAGCCCGGCGGCCACGCGAAGCAGCGTCGACTTACCGCATCCCGATGGCCCTAGCAGGCAGACGATCTCGCCTTCGCCAACGGTGATGTTCATCCCGTCGACGACGAGCAGCTTGCCGTAGCGGTGGCTCACATCCTCGACAACGAGGCGGCCCGCTTGGTTGAGGGATAGGTCTTCGGCGACTGCCATCTATACGCACGACGTCCGGCCTAGCTGCCGTCCGTCAGTTCCTCCGTGGGTTCGGCGCCCTCTTCCAGGGGTTCCGGCATCTCTTCTCCCGAATCCGCCTCTTCGATGGATTCCGGGAGGGCGCTATCGTTGGCGCGGCTCGAGTAGACGCTGACCGCGGGGCGGGTATCCAACAGACCGGCGGCGGCCAGTTCCTTTTGGCCCGGCAGATCCTTGAGGGACGCCAGTCCGAAGTGGCTCAAGAATTCGTCGGTGGTGAGCCAAGTCAGCGGCCGTCCGGGGGTGTCGCGGCGGCGGCCCGGTTTGATCCAGCCGGTTTCCAGCAACACGTCGAGTGTGCCTTTGTTCACCGCCACGCCACGGATCTCTTCGATCTCGGCCCGGCTCACCGGCTGGTGGTAGGCGATGATGGCGAGGGTCTCGACACCCGCGCGGGACAGCTTGCGTTCCGCCTCGCGTTCCAGGTTCAGGCGGGGGGCGACGTCGGGCGCGGTGCGGAAGGTCCATTTCTTGGCGACGCAGACCAAGTTGACACCACGGTTCTCATAGTGCTGCGCCAGTTCAGCCAACAGCGTCCGGACGTCGGTGTCTTCCGGCAGGCGCGCGGCAATGCTGGCTTCGTCGACGGGGTCGGCGGAGGCAAATAGCAGGGCTTCCACCACACGCAGGTGACCCGGGTCCAGTTCCGCCTTGGCTTCGGGGCCGTCGGCCGCTTCGGCGATTTCGTCTTCTTCCGGTGCGACTGCCGGCAATGCCTGTACGCTCATTCCTCACCCACACTTGTCAGCGACGCCGCGCGGCGGCGCAGGTAGATCGGGCCAAAGACTTGGTCTTGGCGAACCGCGAGCTTGCCGGACCGAGCCATTTCCAGGCTCGCGGCAAAGGTCGAGGCCAGCGCGGAACGGCGGACCAGGCTATCCGTCAAGTCTTCCGGCAGGAAACTGCTAAGGGTCGTCCAGTCGGCGATCTGGCCGAGGGCGCGGCCGAGGCGCTCCAGCGCGTCGTCCATGGAATAGAGGTCCGGCGGGTCGATGTGCAGCGGCTCGACCTTGCCGCGGCGTTGGATCGCGCCGTAGCCCTGCAACAGCTCGAACAGGGACATCGTGTAGCGGGCCTTGGTGACGGTGCCAAAGCCTTCTGGCTGACCCCGGGCGAACAGGTCGCGGCCCAGCAGGTTGCCGGCGAACAGCTTCTGGCCGGACTCACGCATGGCTTCAAGCCGCTGCAGCTGGAACTGCAGGGCCGCCGCCATTTCCTCGCCGGTCGGCTCGTCATCGTCGGACTCGGGTTCCGGCAGCAACAGACGCGATTTCAGGTAGGCGAGCCAGGCGGCCATCACCAGATAGTCGGCTGCGATCTCCAACTGCAGGCGCCGCGCTTCCTGGATGAACGACAGGTACTGCTCGGCCAGGGCGAGGATCGAGATCTTCGTCAGGTCGACCTTCTGATCCCGCGCCAGGGTCAGCAGCAGATCGATCGGACCTTCAAAGCCTTCGAGGTTGAGGACGAGTGCCGCGCCTTCCGGCACGGGCGTCTGGTCTTCCTCAAACAGGTTGTGGACGTCAGCCAAGGCCTACTCCCGCCGTAATCACCCGCAACAGCCACTCCGCGGGCACGCCAACGATCCAGACGAAGGGGTTGAAAGCGAATCCGAGCTGCCGCGCAACGAGCGGAAGGATAAAGATGATTCCGATCAGAATAAACAAGCCGTACCTTTCGAGCCGGGCGAGCGGCACGGCGAATTGCCGCGGCAGCAGGCCGACGGCGACGCGTCCGCCGTCGAGGGGCGGTAAAGGCAACATGTTGAAAACGGCGAGTATCACGTTGATCCGGACCGAGTTTATCAGCGTCTGGGCGACCCATTCCGACGCGGTTGCTGGCAATAACGGTACGGCGTGAAGCGCGGCGGCGGATGCCGTGGCCAGGCATAAGTTTATGGCCGGCCCGGCGGCGGCGACCTTCACCATGTCGGGCCGCGGGTTGCGCAACCGGCCGAACATGACCGGCACCGGCTTGGCCCAGCCGAACAGAAACGGCGCACCGGACAGCAGCAGCAAGGCCGGCAGCGCCACTGTGCCGAACGGATCGACGTGGCGGATCGGGTTGAAGGTCACGCGGCCCAGTTGCTTGGCGGTGTCGTCGCCGAGGCGCCAGGCGACCCAGCCGTGGGCGGCCTCGTGCAACGTAATGGCGAACAACACCGGCAGCACCCAGGTCGACGCCAGGTAAACGGTATCCATGCTTGGCTGGGCCGGCTAGCTAGCGAGCAGCGTGCCGAGGCGGTCTTGCAAGGTCTCGCGGTCTGCCGGTTCCGGCTGCGGCAGCGCGGCAACCGCGCGGTCAAGCCTAGCCAGACCCTCGGCGGTCATCGCACCGATGCTGTTGGCGATCTGTTGCATCTCTTCCATCCGCCCCGTGCAGTGCAGGACCAGGTCGCAGCCGGCAGCCAGCGCGCGCGCAGAACGTTCTTCAAGGGCACCTGGCAGCGCTTCCATAGAGATGTCGTCGGTAAACAGCAATCCGTCAAACCCGATACGGTCGCGAATGATCTCTTTGATGATTGTGGAGGACAAGGTGCCCGGGTTGTCAGGGTCGATCGCCCGGTAGAGCAAATGGGCGGTCATGCCGAGGGGCAGATGGGCCAGGGCCCGGAACGGGGCGAAGTCGACGGAGTCTAGGGTCTCCAGATCGGCGTCGACGTGCGGCAGCTCCAGATGGCTGTCGACAGCGGCCCGGCCATGCCCTGGCATATGCTTGATCACCGGCAGCACACCGCCCGCCATCGTCCCTTCGACCACCGCCTGGGCCAACCGCCCTACGGTGGCGGCATCCCGGCCGAAGGAGCGGTCGCCGATGGCGGCGGTCGTTTCCGGCTGGGCGATGTCGAGCAGCGGTACGCAGTTCACATTGATACCGGCGTCGTGCAGATCATCGGCGGTCAGCCGCGCGTTCAGGCGGACGGCCTCTTCAGCGGCATGTGGATCGCTTACGGCCAGTTCGGCGAAACGGCCCGGGGCCGGTGTGTCGCGCCAGCCGGGCGGCCGCATGCGTTGAACCCGGCCGCCTTCCTGGTCGATGAGGACCAGTGGGTCGGAGCGGTCGACCGTCCCACGCAGGTCGGTGACGAGTTGTCTTAGTTGGCGGGGATCGACACAGTTGCGTTGAAACAGGATGAAGCCGGCCGGACTGACGGCGCGAAAGAATGCGGCTTCGTCGACTTCCAGAACCGGGCCGGCGCAGCCAAAGACGACTGCGCGGATCGTTCCGTCAGGGGCTGACAATCAGGCAACCCTGGGACCGGCTCTTCAAGCGCTCGCAGGCAGCCTGGGCGGTGTCGCGGCTCGGTAGCGGGCCGGCTTGGATGCGGTAAAAGGTGCCGCTGTCGAGGTCGGCCCGCTGCAGGTTCAGCGACAATCCGGACAAGACGTCGGCATGGCGATCCTTGAGGCGCACCCATTCGCCTTCGGCGGCGGTTTCGCTGCGCAAGGACGCCACCTGGATGCGCCAACCGGAGCCCGCAGCAGCAGTAGGAGGCGCGGCGTCCGGTGTCGGGGCCGGCGCGATGGAGGCCTGCTGGACCGCCGGTGCTTCGGGCTCGGGTTCCGGCAGCTCCTCGGCCAAGCTTTCGATGACCTCGGCAATCTGGTCCGTCGCTTCCGTTGCCGCTGTGCCGGGTGCGGGTGTCGCGGGTTCCGGGGTGGCAATTTGTTCGGGCGCGGCAGCCGTTTCGACGGGTTCCGCTGGGGGCGTTTCGGCGAGCAACTGTTCCGCTGCAGGCTCCTGCTCGACCGCCGATGGGCTGGCCGATGCGAGGGCTGCGGGCGGTGTGGTCGTTTCTGCCTCGTTTTCGGCGATCTCCACGGTCGGTGGCTCCGGCGCGGTGGACAAGTCGCGCGCCGGTGGCGGGGTTACACTGGCGGCGGCGGGGACTTCCG
>JANQOE010000045.1 GCA_028279245.1 Alphaproteobacteria bacterium | reverse complement strand
CGCGCAGACGGACGAAGGACTGATTATCGTCGACCAACATGCCGCGCATGAGCGGCTGGTGTTGGAACGGATGCTGGGCGCGTTGGGCAATGGCGGCGTCAAGACGCAGCCGTTGCTAGTGCCGGAAGTCGTCGAGATGGATGAAGGCGCGGCGGCGCGGTTGCTCGAACGGTCGGCCGAGCTGGCGGAGTTGGGCCTGCGGCTGGAAGCTTTCGGGTCCGGAGCGGTGGTAGTGCGGGAGGTGCCGGCGCTGCTCGGCCAGGCCGATGTCGCCGGACTGGTACGGGATCTGTCGGATGAATTGGCCAGTATCGGGTCGGCCCTCGCGCTGAAGGAGCGGCTGACCGAGATCTGCGGGACGATGGCCTGCCATGGCAGTGTGCGGGCGGGCCGGCCGCTCAATGTCGCGGAAATGAACGAACTCTTGCGGCAAATGGAGGCGACTCCGCACTCCGGCCAGTGTAATCATGGCCGCCCCACTTATGTCGAACTCAGGCTGAAGGATATCGAACGCCTGTTCGGGCGACGCTGAGCGGGAACCAGGGGACCGAAAGGGGGGGTCGACTGGCGCCCCAGGAGGCCCCACGCCGTTGCGCATCCTGTTTCTCATTCTGCTGCTGGATATCTCGGCCCTCGGCGTGCTGACGCCGATGTTGCCGTTTATCGCCCTCGATCTGGGGGCGGCGGCGCAGCATGTGGCGTGGCTGGTGGCGGCGTTCCCACTGACCCAGTTGTTCTTTCATCCCTATTGGGGCCGGAAGAGCGACCGTTGGGGCCGGAAGCCGGTGCTGCTGATCAACTTCGGGGGCGCGATGCTCTCGATGTTGCTGATCGCGGTGGCGACCGAGTTGTGGGTTTTGTTCGTGGCCCGGCTGCTGGCCGGCGCACTGACCGGCAATGTGGCGGCGGCGGAAGCCTATGTCGCCGATGTGACCGAGCCAGAGAAGCGGGCTTCGGGCATGGCGATGATCGGCATCGCTATCGGCGTCGGCTTTATCATCGGGGTGATGATCGGCGCGGTGGTTTCGGGCGATCCGAGCAACCCAAACCTGGAGACGCCGCCGCTGGTCGCCGCCGGCTTGTCGGCTTCGGCGCTGGCGATCTGTGCGCTGTTCCTGCGCGAATCCCATACACCGAGTACGCCGCCGCGGCATGACGAGGCGGTGGATGAAATCGACGCGCAGGTGCGGGTCCTGGGCTATCCCCATGTGGGGTTGCTGACCGGCATCCTGTTTTTGATGGGGTTCGTCTTCGCGATCCTCGAATCGACCTTTGTGCTGTGGACGGAAGGGCAGCTTGGCTGGGGGCCGCGGGATGTGTTCATCGGCTATGCCTTCGCTGGGCTGGTAGCGGTGGTGTTCCAAGGCGGGATTCTCGGGCCGTTCGCGCGCCGGTTCGGGGAGATCCGGGCGGTGTCGGTCGGCGCGGCGTTGTTGGGGATCGGCATGGCGCTAATCCCGCTGACCGCCGAGGTGCCGGTGATGATGTATTTCGGTTTGGCCGGCATCGCGGCTGGTACAGGCCTCGGCAATCCGGCTGTGCAAAGTCTGATCTCGCAATACAGTGCCGACGACAAGACCGGGGCGTCCCTGGGTCTGGGGGTATCGACGGTCAGCCTGGCGCGGGTGCTGGGGCCGATCCTGGCCGGGTTCCTGTTCGCCGAGGTGGGACAGGATTTGCCGTTCCTGGCCGGGGCGGCGGCGATGATTGGGGTGCTGGCGCTAGCGATCGTGCTGCAGCGGCGGGTCAACGGGCGCGGTCCTGTCGCCGTGCCAGCGGAGGAAGACTAGGGTCGTTCCGCCATAACGCCGGGCCTGCAGTAGCTGAAAGCTCGGGAGTTCGGGGGCTGCGGTCTCACTTTGTTCCAGTACGACGACCGCATCGGCGGCCAGCCAATTGGCCTTGGTGAGGGCGGCGAGGGCTTCTGGGCCGAGACCCCGGCGATAGGGCGGGTCGAGTAGTGCCAGGCTGACCGGTCTCGTCGCGGTTGGCGGCCGGGTCGCATCGGTGAGGAGCGTCGCGCGGTCGGTCAGACCGAGGTCCGCCAGACTGCGCCCTAGGCGGCTGCGGGTCGACCCGCTGTTCTCGAAGAAGCTGACATGGTCGGCACCACGGGACAGGGCTTCAATGCCCAATGCGCCGGTTCCGGCGAAGGCGTCCAGCACGGTCGCCCCGGTCAGACCGGTGAAGCCGGGGCCGAAGTCGGCATGTTCCAGGATGTTGAACAGGGCTTCCCGCACCCGGTCGCTGGTCGGGCGGACGGTGCCGCCGGGGGGCGCATGCAGCGATCTGCCGCGCAGGCTACCGCCGACGATCCGCATCCCAGATGTCTCGGGGTAGTTCTTTGCGAAGGCGGCGGCGCGGCACTTCCATCACCGCGCCGGCGGGTAGGTCGTCCAACTCGATCGGGCCGTAGGCGACGCGGATCAGCCGGTTCACCTGGTAGTCGAGGTGTTCCATCAGGCGCCGGATCTCGCGGTTTTTGCCCTCCCGCAGGCCGATGGTCAGCCAGGCGTTAGCGCCGGTCTGCCGGTCAAGGCTGGCCTCGACCGGGCCATACCGGATGCCGCTGATGGTCGGCCCGGCGGCGAGGCTATGCAGGTTTTCGGGGTTGACCCGGCCATGGACACGGACCCGGTAGCGCCGGCGCCAGGCGGTGGCCGGCAGTTCGAGGTGACGCGCCAAGTCGCCGTCGTTGGTCAGCAGCAGCAAGCCTTCCGAGTCCATGTCGAGGCGGCCGACGGTCATGACCCGCGGCAGGCCTCCGGGCAGGTAATCGAAGACGGTGGGCCGCCCCCGGTCATCCCGATTGGTGGTCACCAGGCCACGCGGCTTGTGGTAGCGCCAGAGGCGCGGCGGGTCGGTCTCGGGCAGAGGCTCGCCATCCACCCGGATGTCGGCGTCGGGGCCGACATTGATGGCCGGGCTGTCGACCCGCTTGCCATCGAGGGTGATGCGGCCTGCGGCGATCCAGCGCTCGGCCTCGCGGCGCGAACAGAGTCCGGCTCTGGCAACGCGTTTCGCCAGTCGTTCGCCGGACGGCACTACCATGTTCGGTTCATGTGACTTGGGTTGGCCTTAGGCCGCCGCGGCGCTGATGAAGGCTTCGATAATCCGGGTGTCGCCGGGCGAGATTGCATATTCGGGGTGCCACTGCACGCCGAGGCAAAACCGCTGATCCGCAAGCTCGATGCCTTCGATCACCCCATCGGGCGCGGTCGCGTTGATGGTCAGACCGGCCGGTTCGTCTTTGGCGGCCTGATGATGGGCGCTATTGACCGGCAGTTCGTCGGCGGCGACGACCCGGTGCAGCAGGGTGCCTGCCTTGATGACCACGGTATGACCGGCCTCGGTCCGTGGATTCGGTTGTTCGTGGGCCAGGGGGTCTGCCACTTCGTCCGGGATGTGCTGAATGAGAGTGCCGCCGGCGACCACATGCAGCAGTTGCTGACCGCCACAGATGCCGAGGAGCGGCATGTCGCGGGCAATCGCACCACGGGTTGCGGCAAGTTCGAACGCGGTGCGGCGGTCCTTGGTCTTGACGGTGGCGTGGCGCTGGCCGGCGCCGAACAGGGAAGGATCGACGTCGAAGGCGCCGCCGGTGATCAACAGCCCGTCCAGGCGGTCGAGGTAGGCCTGGGCTTGCTCCGGCTCATGGGGCAGGGCCACCGGCAGACCGCCGGCCTGAGCCACGGAATCGCAGTAGTTCTGCCGCACAGCGTACCAAGGCTGGTTGGAATAGCCGCCGGGTTCCTCCGAATCGAGGGTGATGCCGATCAAGGGTTGGGCCATGGCCGGAATGTATGGGCGGGTTGGTTGCGATGCAATGAAATGGCAGGGCTGTTGACCTGGATAGGGGCGGCGGGCAGGCTTTACCCATGTCGCCGATGGAGATCGCCCTGGATGAGGCCCGGTCCGCCGCGGCCCGGGGCGAGGTGCCGGTCGGGGCCACGGTGGTCGATGCGCGGACGGGGGCTGTGCTGGCGCGGGCCGGCAACGAGGTCGAGGCCCGGTCCGACCCGACGGCGCACGCGGAAATGCTGGTCTTGCGGGCGGCGGGCCAGGCGCTTGGTGCGCCACGGCTGGAGCATTGCGACCTCTATGTGACGCTGGAACCCTGCCCGATGTGCGCCCAGGCGATCTCATTCGGCCGGATTCGGCGGCTCTATTTCGGCGCCTATGACCCGAAGGGCGGCGGGGTCGATCACGGCCCGCGGATCTTCTTGCAGCCGACCTGTCATCACCGGCCCGAGGTCTATGGCGGGGTGGCGGAAGAGGACTGCGCCGGGCTGCTCCGGTCCTTCTTTGCCGCGCGGCGCCCGGGTCCGCCTGGGCAAGGGCTGGCCGGCTAGTGGCGCTCAGCCGGGTTCGGACCGAGGTGCGCTTTTGGGGCGTCCGCGGTTCCATGCCGGCGCCGGGTCCGCATACGGTTCGAGTCGGCGGTAATACGACCTGCGTCAGCCTGCAGATGGACCAGGAACTCCTGGTTTTCGATGCAGGGACCGGGATTTGCCGGTTGGACACGTTTATGCAAACGGCGCCGGTCAAAGATCCGAATCGGCGGCTGTTCCTGTCCCACTACCATTGGGACCATATCTGGGGGTTGCCGTTCCATTGTCTGGCGCCGGGCCAAGCCAATGGGCTGGAGGTGTTCGGCGAGGCGAAGGACGGTCTCTCGGTCGACCAGATATTGGCGAAGCAGATGGCGGCGCCCATCTTTCCGGTGCCGCTGGAGACGGTCAGCAGGGACATGCACTTCAACACGGTGCGCGGCGGCGATCCGATCCCGGTCAATGCCGACCTTGCAGTGACGACCTGCACCATGCGCCATCCGCAAGGGGCGATTGGCTACCGGGTCCAGACGCCGGGTGGATCGCTCTGCGTGATCACCGATCATGAACATCCCGACGAAGGCTTGTCGGAGGATGTCGTGGCCTTTGCCCGGGGTGCCACTGTCGTGGTGCACGATGCGCAGTACTCGCCGGAAGAAAAGAAGGGTCCCAAAAAGGGCTGGGGACATAGTTCGTGGGAGGAGGCAGCCCGGCTAGCGAAGGCCGCGGGGGTCGAGCGGCTGTTCCTCAGCCATCACGATCCGGCGCGTACCGACGATGAATTGCAGGACGTGTTGCAACGGGCGCGGGAAGTCTTTCCCGGGACGGAGTTGGCGACGGAGTCGACGGTCCTCGAATTGTAGGTTAGCGGCCGCGACGACCCTGATCGCGCATACGGCGCAGCCAGCGTTCGTGATGACCGCCACCCTGTTTCTCGACCATGCCGACCAAGGTGTCGCGGCAGGGGCCGATGCCGCAGAAACCGAGGATGTTGCGTTTCAGGTTTTTCAGGCTGTGGGCGCGATAGAACCACCGGTACACCCAGCCGGGCATGCCCATGGTGACGATGATGTGGGCGGACCGGCCGGTGAGCCGCTTGCCGAAGCGCAGACCGCCCTGGGGTTCGAACGCGAAGCCGGGGCGCAGCGCTTGCTCGAGAAATGCCTTCAGCAGGGCCGGCATGGTGCCGAGCCACAGTGGGTAGACCAGCACCAGATGTTCGGCCCAAGCGATGTCCGTTTGGGCTGGCGCGATGCCCGGTGGCACTGGCTGTTCTTCGAACTCGGACTGACGGCGCAGCGTCGGGAAATCCAGCTTTGCCACTTCGATGCGTTTGACCGTGTGCCCGCCTTCGGTGGCGCCGGCGGCATAGGCGTCGGCTAGGGCGTGGCAGAAGTGGCCGCCGTCGGGGTCCGGGTGTCCCTGAATGATCAGAATGCGTTTCATGCGGCGAGGTGGCGGACCAGCAGGTCCTGCAGGCGTTCCACCCGTTCCGTTTCCGCCGGGACCGGTTGGTCGCGGTTGAAGCTGTGGCCGATCTCGCTCAAGAAATCGAGGCAGAAGGATGCAGTGTAGAAATTCAGTGCGGCGGTCTGTTCGTCGTCCAGTCGGAGGATGTCGAGCCAGATGTCGATGTAGTCCGAGCGATGGCCGTTGCCCAACAGCGCCACACGAATTAGAGCCAATAGAAACAGCGGATCGCCGAAACAGAGGTCGTCGACATCGACGATCCCGGTTAGCTGTCCCTCGTCGATGAGGACGTTCTTGGTCGTGATGTCGTGCAGAAATGGGGTTGCCTGCACGTGGTCAAAGTAGTGATCGAGGTTGGCGGCCGCGGCTTCGACCATGTCGACATAGTGTTCGCTCACCATGCCGGCTTTGCCGATGCGCTTGCGGCTGCGGGCCAGGGCGCCGTCGACGCAGCCGCGCCAATTGCCGTGTGGATACGGGCCTTCCATTCGCGGGGTGAAGCCGAAACCGCGTCCGTTGCCAAGACCGGTTACAGCCGCCTGCACCTCCACCAGACGGGCGGCGAGCCGGTGCATTTCGGTTGGTGAAAGATCGTCCACGACGAACTTGAGATCGCGGCCTGGCAGGCGTTGCAGGACGATGAAGGGAAACCGGTGGCGCTCCATCGTCACGTCGGCATGCAGCAGTTCCGGCATCGGCACGCCAAGGGGCCGCAGCCGCTCGGACCAATAGATCGAGTTTTGTGCGACCCCGACGTCTTCCCGACGCGAGGCGCGGACAACCACGCTTTGGCCCCGGTCGTTGGTGGCTTCGAAGACAAAGTGCATGAGGCCGGTGGGGTAGCGTTCGGCCCGGCGGACCCTGGCCAGGACCTCACCGGCCATGGCTATAACTTCTGCTTGTGTCGGGCCGGTTGGATCCATGAAGGTCTCTCGGGGGCTGGGCAACGGGCTACTGTTTCGAGGCGGCGGGATGCCCCAACCGGTTTCCGGCCGGTCGCCGTGTTCGCGGTGTCAGTCGGTGGTCGGAACCGACCAAATACGGTCATACTCATGCGCAACAGTCCGCAGAGCAACCGGAGGGTGTGAGATGAGATGGAGCGGCGGCGCGATCGCCTTGGCGGTGGGGCTCTTGCTGGCGCAGGGTGCGCTGGCCGTGGGGACGGAGAGCGATACCAGCGGGAATCCCGAATATGACGCGGCGAAGGCGCTGATCGACGCGGAACGGTTCGAGGAGGCGATTCCCCGGCTGCGGGCCGCGGTGTTGGCCGATCCGGACAGTGCCGATGTCTTCAACCTGCTCGGGTTTGCTCACCGCAAGACCGGCAAGTGGGACGATGCGCTCGCTTTCTACAAACGGGCCCTGGCGATCGAGCCAAAGCATGTCGGCGCCAACGAGTATCTCGGCGAACTGTATCTGGAGCAGGGCAAGGTGGAGCTAGCCGAGGAGCGGCTGGACGTGTTGCTGACGGCCTGCGGCCGGTGTGAGGAATACAAGGAGCTGGCGGAGTTGATCGAACAGTACCGGGCGGTCAATTAGCGCGGCATCTTGACGCGAGTGGCCGATTTGCTCGGAACCTCGCCCCGCCGTTACACTCCTCACAAAGTTTTGAGGCGTGACGATGGCTTATCCTGATCCGACCGGGCCCAAGATCGGCGACCCCGTTCCCAATTTTGCCCTTCCCGATACCTCGGGCACATTGCGGGTGGTCCGCACACCGGAGGTGGCCGGGCAACTGGCGCTTATCTTGTTCGTCGGCGACCCCGCCGATGAGGCCGCGGCGGCAGAGATCGCGGCCTGCGTGGAGATGGCCGACAGCTTTGCGGCGGTGGGCACCCGGGTGTTCGCGGTGACGTCCGCCGAGCCGGCGGTCAATCAGTCAACACTGCAGCCGCCCGCCGGACTGTGGGTGCTCGGCGACGTGGAGCAATCCGTGGCGGCTGATTTTGGCGTTGGCAAAGCTGAGGACCGGGCGTTGCCGGTGGGCTTTGTCGTCGACCGCAACTCATACGTCGTCGGCGTGGTGCCGAAGGGCGATACGCCGATCGCCGCGCGGGCGCTGGAGATCGTGCAGCAGCCGGTGCACCAGCCGGCCGGGTTGGACTTGGCCAGTGTCGCGCCGGTATTGTGGGTGCCACATGTGTTCGAGCCGGCCTTCTGCAAGGCGCTGATTGAACTGTGGGCGTCCGACAACAAGGAGACCGGCACCGACAACGTGGTCGAGGCCACGGATGACGCGCCGGTGTTCAAACTGCGCCGCGATCATACCGTGACCAACAAGACTGCGTTGCAGCAGATCCAGCGGCGGTTGGCGCTGCGCCTGTTGCCGGAGATCGAGAAGGTCTTCTTCTTCAAGGTCACGCGGCAGGAGGCGTTGCGGATCGGGCGCTACGATTCGGCTCGGCAGGCCTACTTCAAACCGCACCGCGACAACATACCGCCGAATGGTCATAGGCGCTTTGCGATGACGCTGAACCTGAACGACGATTACACGGGCGGTGCGTTGCGCTTTCCCGAGTACGGCCCGCATTTTTACCGGCCCGGGACCGGCAGCGCGGTGGTGTTCCCTTGCTCGCTGATTCATGAAGCGATGCCGGTTACCGAAGGCAATCGTTTTGCGATGATCTCCTTCTTCTTCGGTGAGGCGGAGTTCGAGGCCTATAAGGCGCAGCGGTCGACGCAGCACTAGCTGCCGATATCGCTGCGGCAGAAGCCTTCGGGCCAGTCGATTTGCGCGACCGTGTCGTAGGCCCGGCGGCGCGCGTCATCTAGCGATGCGCCAAGCGCCGTCACGTTGAGCACGCGGCCGCCGTTGGCAAGGATGCGGTCACCGTCGGCTTTGGTTCCGGCATGGAAAACGAAAATGTCGTTGGACGACCCCAGTTGGTCGAGGCCACGGATCTCGCTGCCTTTGTCGTAGCTGCCGGGGTAGCCTTCGGTGGCCATGACGACGGTGAGTACAGCCTCGTCATACCAACGCACGGCGAAGTTCTTGAGCACGCCGTCATGTGCGGCGATTAGTGCCGGTAGTAGATCCGACTTCATCCGCATCACTAGCACCTGACATTCCGGGTCGCCGAAGCGGACGTTGTATTCGAGCAGTTTGGGTCCGTCGGCGGTCAGCATCAGGCCGGCGTAGAGGACACCGCGAAACGGCGCGCCGCGCGCCTGCATGCCACGCAGGGTGGGCTCGATGATCGCCGTCATGACCTCGTGCTGTAGTTCGTCGGTCAGACGGGGGCTCGGTGTATAGGCACCCATGCCGCCGGTGTTCGGTCCGGTGTGACCGTCGCCGACCGGTTTGTAGTCATGGGCCGCGCCAAACGGCAGTGCGGTTTCGCCATCGACTAGCGCGAAGAAGCTCATTTCCTGCCCGGTCAGGAATTCCTCGATGACGAGTTCGCCACCGGCGTCGCCGAAAGCACGTTCGGACATGGCCTCGCCGATGGCGGCAACTGCGTCCGCATGGGACTGGGCAATGGTGACACCTTTGCCGGCGGCCAGACCGTCGGCCTTGACGACGAGCGGGACGTTCTGGGTTGCCGCCCAATCCTTTGCCGCCGTGGCGTCGTCGAACCGGTGGTACGCAGCGGTCGGGATATTGTATTCGGTGCACAAGTCTTTCATGAAGCCCTTGGAGCCCTCTAGCCGCGCGGCGGATGCGGTGGGTCCGAATGCCTTGATGCCGTGTTCTGCCAGGCGGTCGACCAGTCCATCGACAAGCGGTTGCTCCGGCCCGACGACGACGAAGTCGATCTCGTTGGTGCGGGCGAAATCGGTGAGGGCGCCGATGTCGCCGGCCCCGATCGGCACGCATTCGCCGAGTTGGGCGATGCCGGGGTTGCCTGGGGCGCAGTAGAGCTTTTCGCACAGTGGCGATGCGGCGATGGCCCAGCACAGCGCGTGTTCGCGGCCGCCGCCGCCGACAACCAGAATACGCATCAAACGGCTTCCTCGTTCTTTGGATGGCCGTGTTGTATATGTTGGGGCTGACCTTGCACAGCCGTTAGAGCCCGTGGATCAACAGACCCAGCCGCCCGATACGGCGCACAACATGCCGACCTTCACGGTCGGGGAGTTGAGCGCGACCCTCAAGAAAACGATTGAGGACCGGTTTGCCGTCGTCCGGGTGCGCGGCGAGATCTCCCAGGCCAAGGTGGTCGGGTCCGGCCACTGTTACCTCCGACTGAAGGACGCCAATGCCGTGCTCGACGGCGTGATCTGGCGCAGTGCGCTGTGGCGCCTCGGGCTGAAACCGGAAGACGGGCTCGAGGTGATCTGCACCGGGCGGCTGACGACCTATCCCGGCCGCTCCTCCTACCAGATCATCATCGAGCGTATGGAGCTGGCCGGCGAAGGCGCACTCCTTAAGATGATTGAGGAGCGGCGCAAGCGGCTGGCGGCGGAAGGGCTGTTCGACGAGGAGCGGAAACGGCCGCTGCCGTTCCTGCCGGAGGTCATCGGCGTGGTGACCTCGCCGACCGGGGCGGTGATTCGCGATATCCTGCACCGGCTGAATGACCGGTTTCCGCGCCGGGTGTTGCTGTGGCCGGTGAAGGTGCAGGGGGAAGAGGCGGCGCGCCAGGTCGCGACGGCGATTGCCGGCATTGACCGGCTGACGCCCGGTGGTGCGGTGCCGCGGCCGGATGTGGTGATCGTGGCGCGCGGTGGCGGCAGCCTCGAAGACCTGATGCCATTCAATGAGGAAGAGGTGGTGCGCGCGGCGGCGTCCTGCCGCATTCCGCTGATTTCGGCGGTCGGTCACGAAACCGATACGACCTTGATCGATCACGCCGCCGACCGGCGCGCGCCGACACCGACCGCGGCGGCTGAGATGGCGGTGCCGGTGCGGACGGAGCTGTTGGTCCGAGTTGAAGGGGACGGGGCGCGGCTGGTCGCCGGCATGGCGCGCACGCTGGCGGACGGGCGGCGGGAGGTACAGGGGCTGGCGCGGGGCTTGCCCGATCCGCGCAGCCTGATGGAATTCGCCACCCAGCGGCTCGACGATTTCAGCGAACGGCTGCGCGGCACGCGGTTCCTCGAACAACGGTCGCAGCAGGTGCGGGAACTCGGCCTGCGTCTGCCTGACCCAAAACAGTATGTGGAGCAGCGGCAGCAGCGCTTGGCAGGCCTCAGCAACACCTTAAGAGCTTTGCAAGGGAAACTCGCGGACACTCTGCGCCGTGACAAGGAACAGGTTGGGACTTTGGCGGATCGATTGTTGAGCGGCGGGCGTCGCTACGTGACGGAGCGGACGAAACGCTTGGAAAGCCAAGCCAACCTGTTGGATGGCCTCTCTTACGAGCGGGTGTTGGATCGGGGTTTCACTTTGGTTCGCGACAATCTGGGTGCGCCGATCACCTCTTCGCGCGGGGTGGCAGCCGATGACCGCGTGGTGATTCAATTTCGCGACGGGCGCGTGGGGGCGCTGATCGGTGATCGGGCGCGGGGGCAGCGCGCCATCAGCAAGCTGAAGAAGCAGGCGAAAACCAAGGTCGGCGGTTCGGACGCGCAGGGTGATTTGTTGTGAGCCGGTTGATTGCGGTCCTTGCGCTGGTTTTGGGAGTGGTGATGCCGGCGCAAGCGCTTGAGGTGAACGGGGCGCTGACTCAGGGCGCGTTGGTGTTCGGACGCACCGTGCCGGGGCATGAAGTCGAACTGGATGGCCGCTCGATTCGGGTGGATGCGGCGAGCGGCCTGTTCGTGTTCGGGGTCGATCGCGATGCCAGCGCCGAACTATCGCTGGTCGAGGTGCGGCCGGACGGCACGCGCGCAGATCACGTGTTTGCGGTGGCGGCGCGGGACTATGACATCGAACGCATCGATGGTTTGCCGCCGCGCAAGGTCACGCCGAACCCCGCCGACTTGGAACGCATCAAGCGCGAAGGCGCTTTGATCACGGCGGCGCGGGCGCATGACGGGCCGGAGACGTGGTTTGCCGACGGTTTCATCTGGCCGGCCACCGGCCGCGTCAGCGGGCAATACGGGAACCAGCGCATCCTCAACGGCGAGCCGCGGCGGCCGCATCTGGGGATCGACATCGCGGCGCCCGCCGGAACACCGGTCAAGGCCGCGGCGCGCGGGCGCGTCACGCTGGCGGAGAATGATTTGTTCTACACCGGCGGCACCATCGTGCTGGATCACGGCCACGGCGTGACGTCGATCTATTCACACCTGCAGGATGTGTCGGTGGCGGTCGATGCTGAGGTTGCGCAAGGCGAGGTGATCGGTACGGTTGGTTCGACTGGGCGGTCCACCGGGCCGCACCTCGACTGGCGGATCAACTGGTTTCAGATGCGGCTCGACCCGGCACTGATTGCGGCGCCACGGCCGTAGCCGGTTTGCTTTCCGGCCAACGCCGGTGCAGCCACAACCACTGCCCGGGCCGCTGGCGGATCCAATCGCTCACGACATCGTTAAGCTGTTCGGCCGCCGCGTGCACATCGCGTGGGTGATTGCCGGTTCGCGCGAGCTTCAACGGGTCGGACACCGTCACCCGGAACCGGCAGCCGTTCAGCCGCTCCACCCGGACCGGCACGGCGACGGCGTTGTGTTTCAGGCAAAGCTCCGGAACCGCCGTCGATGTCATGGCGGCGTGGCCGAGAAATGGGACCGAGATGCCGGCGTTCAGTTTGTGGTCGACGAGGATGCCGACGCGGCCATTCTGTTTGACATGCCGCAACAACTCACGGGCGCCGCGTTTGCCCTTGGGCAACATGCTGCAGCCGGCGCGGGTGCGGACTCGTTCCAGCAGCCGGCGCGCGGTCGGCTGGTTCGGCGCGCGGTAGATCAGTTTTGCGCCGACGCCGTTTTGGACCGCGACGAGGGGCGATATCTCCCAGTTGGCGATGTGACCGGAGAAGAAGAGGATTGGTTGGTCTAGTTGCTTCGCGCGTTCCAGCTTGTCGGCGCCGACCAATTCGATCCGCTTTCTCGATCTGCCGTAGGTGTAATCGGGCAGGTGCGGGTATTCGCCGACGACGCGGCCCAGATTGTCCCACATCTCCGTAACCAGGCTGGCGATTTCGTCGGCTGACTTCTCCGGAAAGATGAGCCGCAGATTGCGCCGCGCGCGTTCCGTGGTCTTGAGCCGTGGACCAATGCTGCGGCCGATCAGGCCGCCGAGTGCCGATGCCCACGGGACGGGGAGGATGCGGAACATCCCGAACAACAGCAGCAGGCCGGCACTCTGCAGCATGCTAGTGGGCCGCCGCGCTGGTGCGGTCCGCCGTCACAACGCTCGCCAGCAAGCCGCAGATTTGTTCCGGCGCGTCCCATGCCAGCTTGACCGAGAACACCTTCACCATCCGCCGCGCGCCTTCAGGCAGCCGGACGAAGTCCTTGGCCGTGGTGACCGGCACGGCCTGCTTCGCTGCGGCGGTTTCGCAGAGGGCCATGACTTGTTCCGGGGTGTAGGTGTGGTGGTCGGGGAAGGTGTACTGATCGACGACATTGCAGCCGGCGTCGCGCAGCGTGTCGAACAATTTCTGCGGCCGGCCGATGCCGGCGAAGGCGACCACCCTTTGCCCGGTGTGATCGTCGGCGGTTGCGGGCACCAATCGTCCGCGCAGTACCTCGACGAAGCTGGAAAGGCTTCCGGCGATGTCATGGCGGTCGTCGCCGATGATCAGGGCGGCCTGGGCGCGCCTCAAGCCATGCCCGACTGTTTCGCGCAATGGACCGGCGGGTATCACCTGGCCGTTGCCGAAACCAACGGCCCCATCAACGACGACGATGCTCAGATCCTTGTGCAGGCCAGGATTCTGGAAACCGTCGTCCATGACAATGACATCGTGGCCGGCTGCGGTGATGGCTTGCGCGCCGGCATGGCGGTTTCGTGCCACCCATGTCGGCGCGACCCGTGCCAGCAACAGGGGTTCGTCGCCGACGTCGGCGACTTTGTGTTTCTTCAGGTCGACCAGGGTGGGGCCGGTTTCGCGGCCACGGTAGCCACGTGTCAGAAAGGCCGGGTGCGCACCTTGTTCGATGAGCAATTCGGCGACAGCGATGGCGGTTGGTGTCTTTCCCGTACCGCCCGCTACCAGATTGCCGACGCAGATAACGGGGCAATCGGCTTGCTGTGGTGATGTCAGCGCGCTGCGGGCGTTGCCGGCGGAGGCGTACAAAGCTGCCAGCGGCGACATCAGCCAGGCCAGGGTGCTCGGACGGTCGCGATACCAGAATGCAGGCGACCGCATGGGTCAGGCTTTGACGCGAACGGCGGACGGTTCCGTTGTCGCAGGTGCTTCCAATGCGGCATCCTTGTGGAGTTGGAGCCGGCACAGGCGGGCGTAGAGGCCGTTCGCGGCCAGCAGGGTAGCGTGGGTGCCTTGCTCTACAACGCGGCCGCCGTCCATCACGTAGATCAGATCCGCGTCGACAACCGTGGACAGCCGATGGGCGATGACCAAGGTGGTGCGGTCTTCGGAAAGCTGGCGCAGGGCCTGCTGCACATACAGTTCCGATTCCGCGTCAAGCGCGCTGGTGGCTTCGTCGAGCAGCAGGATCGGTGCGTTTTTTAGAATAGCGCGGGCGACGGCGATGCGCTGGCGTTCGCCGCCGCTCACTTTCGTGCCGCGGTCGCCGACAATCGTCTGATACCCGTCGGGCAGGCGTTCGATGAAATCGTGGGCGGCGGCGGCACGGGCGGCGTTCTCTATTTCTTCGTCGCTGGCACCTGGCCGGCCGAATGCGATGTTTGCGCGGATGGTGTCGTTGAACAGCGAGATGTCCTGACTGACCAAGGCGATCTGCGCCCGAAGACTGGCGAGCCGGACGCTGTCGACCCGTTGCCCGTCGATCTCCACCGCGCCGGTGTCGGCTTCGTAGAAGCGCGGGATCAGGTTGAAGACCGTGGATTTGCCGGCGCCGCTCGGCCCGACCAGGGCGACGGTCTTGCCCGCCGGCACGTGCAGGGAAACCCCGTGCAACGCCTTGGTTTCGTCGTAACCGAAATGCACGTCGGTCAGACGGATATCGCCGCGCGTCGCCTGCAGGTCGCGGGCGTCGGGATGGTCGACGATGGTCGGTTGGGTATCCAACAGATCGAAGATGCGCTGGGCCGCGGCCAGGCCTTCCTGCAGGGCGGCGTTCAACGCGCCGAAGCTGCGGATCGGCGCGGCGGCAAGGCCGAGGGCGGTGAGGAACCCGGTGAAGTCGCCGAGGGTGGCGCCGCTGGTGACGATCCGCCAGGCGCCCATCGCCAGGACCAAGGCGACGGCGAACCCGCCGAGCGTCTCGCTGATCGGGTAGGTGCGGGACCGGCCCTTCACCATCTTCATGATCAGCGTGTAGACATTCTCGAAGGTGCGGTCGGCGCGGTCGCGCTGATATTCCTCCAGCCGGTCGGCCTTGATCATGCGGATGCTGGAAAACGCCTCGCTGACGGTCGCCGTCAGTTCGCCCAGTTCGAGTTGAGTCTTTTTCGAGACCTTTCGCAGGCGACGGCCGATGCGATAGATCGGCCGGGCGGCGAATGGGACCAGTGCCAGTACGATCAGCGTCAGCAGCCAATCCAGCGTGAACATGACGATGACCATGAAGATCACGGTCAGCGAGTCGCGCACCATGCCGGTCAGGCATTTGGACACCGCGTCCCGCAGCATGTTCACATCATTGGTGAAGCGGGATACCAGCTTGCCGGACGCCGTGTCCTGGAAGGTCGCCAGATCGGCACGCATCAGATGCGCAAACATGGCTTTCTGCATTTCTGTGATGGTGCGGAAGGCGACTGAGGTGGTGATCACCGACTGGCCATAGGCTGCGCCGCCTTTGACGACCGCGACCAACACAATAATCGGCGTCAGCCACAACACACCGAGGCCGTCACGGGCCGACAAGCGGTCGACGGAAATCTTGATGAGCCAGGGATAGGCCGCGGCGGCGCCGGCGACGACGGCCATCAGCGCAAAGCCCATGGCGATGCGGCCGCGATGCGGGTACAGCCAGTCGCGCCAAAGCCGGCGGGTCAGCCGGCCGGTCGACTCGTCGAGGTGCAGTTTATGGCTCGTTTCGCTGGGCACAGGGTTCCCAGTCTACACCAAGGGCCGGCCCTTGGCTGTCAGGCCGCTCCGGCGACCGTCATGCCCTCGATGCGGACCGTCGGGCTGTTGGTCGCGTATCGGAATTCGAGGTCGTTGGCCGGGGTCAGGTGCCGGTACATGTCGTTCAGATTGCCGGCGACGGTCATTTCCGAGACCGGGAAGGCGATCTCACCATTCTCGATCCAGAAGCCGGCGGCGCCGCGGCTGTAGTCGCCGGTCACACCGTTGACGCCCATGCCCATCAGGGATGTGACGTAGAAACCGCTATCGATATCGGCAATCAACTCGGCCAGGGTTTGGCTGCCGGGTTCCAGGTGCAGGTTGCTGGCCGTGGGGGATGGCGGCGAGGAGGTGCCGCGGGCGGCATGGCCCGTGGTCCGCAAGTTGAGCTGGCGGGCCGAGGCGAGGTCGAGCAGCCACGTCTGCAAGACGCCGTCGCTGACGACCTCGGTCTTCTTGGTGGCGATGCCTTCGCCGTCGAACGGGCGTGCCCGCAGGCCGCGGGGACGCAGCGGGTCGTCGATCACCTTGATGCCCGTGCCGAAGATCTGCTTGCCCAGCTTTTCCTTGAGGAAGCTGGTGCCACGGGCGATCGCCGGTCCGGTGATGGCACCGACCAGATGGCCGAGGAGGCCGCCGGCAACACGCACGTCGTAGACGACCGGCACCTGCATGGTCTTCATCTTGCGCGGGTTGAGCCGCTTGACGACGCGCTCCCCGGCGCGGCGGCCGATTACCGCTGCGTCCTCGAGATCGGCGCCATAGACCGTGCTGCCGTAGTCATAGTCGCTTTCCATTTCGGTGCCCTCGCCGGCGAGCACCGAGACACCGACGGTGTGGTTCGAGACGGAATAGCTGCCGGTGAAACCGTTGGAGGCGGCTAGCGCCATGTCGCGGAAGGTCCAGCTTGCATCGGACCCTTCGGAGTTGGTGACGCCGCTGACGCCACGCGCCGCGTCCTCGCAACGGGCGGCGCGGTCGATCAGGACGTCCGGGGCCGGCTCGTCGGATTCGAAGGTGTCGAGATTGGGAATGGACCCACAGAGTTGATCGGGGTCGGCCAGGCCGGTGTAGGGGTCGTCGGGGACTGTCCGGGCCATGGCGATGGCGCGGTCGCTCAGCTCGTCCAGTGCCCCAGGGGTCAGATCGGTCGAAGAGACAATCGCCTGCTTCTTGCCGACCAGGACACGCAGCCCGAGATCCGTGCTCTCCTCGCGCTCGACCTTTTCCGTTTCGCCCAGGCGGCGGCTGTGGGAGAGCGCGACGCTCTTCACCAGGACGGCGTCGGCGGCGTCGGCGCCGCGATTGCCCGCCTTGGCGATCAAGTCGGTCAGGAGGTTCAGGTTGTCACTCTGCTCGGGCATGGATCGTCCCTTGTTGGGGCCAACGCTAAAAGGCGTATTCCTCGAAGGCGCGGTCGATGTTGTGCCGCCAGCGGCCATTGAACGCGGCGGTCTTGTGTGCCGCTGGGTTCATACCAGTATCGACGATTTGCTCAAGGGTGGCGAGGAAGTGGGACTCGTCCTGTCCCCAGAAATCGACGCGGTTGCGCCGTTTCAGGCCGTCACGGGCGATACATAGCGCGCGGCGGGCGATGTCCAGGACGGTCGTATCGCGGAACTGCGTGTGCAAACCGTGCAGGGTCACACCTTCGCGCAGCTCATTCACCTCGTCCGCGGTCCAGTCCTTGATGATGTCATAGGCGGCATCGCGGGCGGTTCGGTCATACAGCAGACCGACCCACAGAGCGGGCAAGGCGCAGACCCGGCGCCAAGGTCCGCCATCGGCGCCGCGCATTTCGATGAAGCGCTTCAGGCGCACTTCGGGAAACGCCGTGGTCAGATGATCCGTCCAGTCACCCATGGTGGGTTTTTCGCCGGGCCGTGCCGGGAGTTCCCCGGCCATGAAGTCGCGGAAGGACTGGCCGCTGGCATCGATGTACTTGCCGTCGCGGTAGATGAAGTACATCGGCACGTCGAGCATGTAGTCGACATAATGCTCGAAGCCGAATTCATCGTCGAAGACGAATGGCAAGACGCCGGTGCGGTCCGGGTCGGTGTCGGTCCAGCAATGGGCGCGGTAGCTCTGATACTCCGTCACCTCTCCCTCGACAAAGGGCGAGTTGGCGAACATCGCCGTGGCGATCGGTTGCAGCGCCATGCCGATGCGCATCTTGCGGCGCATGTCGGTCTCGTCGGCGAAATCCAGGTTCACTTGCACGGTGCAGGTGCGCAGCATCATGTCTTGGCCAAGGTTGCCCATCTTCGCCATGTGGGCGCGCATGATGGCGTAGCGGCCCTTCGGCATCCACGGCATGTCTTCGCGGCGCCATTTCGGATTGAAACCGATGCCGATCATGGCAATGCCGAGGTCGCGGCCGACCTCGCGGATCTGGCGCAGATGTTCCTGCACCTCTTCGCAGGTCTGATGCAGGGTGCTGACCGGGGCGCCGGACAGTTCGACCTGACCGCCCGGCTCAAGGGTGATGTTGCTGCCGTCGGGCCGGGTCAGGGCGATCACCTGATCGTGCTCGCTGATCGGCTGCCAACCGAAGCGCTGCATGGCGGTGAGGAACTCACGGATACCCGGGTTGCCGTTGTAGGCGAGGGGCCGCAAATCGTCGGTGCGGAAGGCGAACTTCTCGTGCTCCGTGCCGATGCGCCAATCCTCTGGCTGTTTGCAGCCGTCCTCCAGATACTCAACGAGTTGGGCCTTTGACTCGATCGGTGTCGTGTCGACCTTGGCGGGAGCTGACATGCCTGTTCCTCTTATTGCTCCGGTACTAGTCCGGACCGGTTGGGCCAGTCGCCAGCCAGGGCCTGGACGACCGCCAACCCGGCCACCGCCGCGGTTTCGGCCCGCAGTATCCGTGGTCCGAGATTGACGGCCTTTACGTTGTGCCGCGCCCCGAGGGCGTCAAGTTCCGCCGGGGCGAAGCCACCCTCCGGCCCGGTCAGCAGGCCCAGGGGCGGGCGTAGATCCTGTAACGTTTCTGACAGGGTCGGCGCCTGCTGCCGCTCGATGGCGGCGAGTAGGGGGCGGTCGGCTGGCCAGGTGGCCAGGAAGTCGGCCAACGATACCGGCTCCGCAACGCTGGGGACGGACAGGCGCTCGCACTGTTCGGCGGCCTCGATCGCGTTGGCGCGGAGGCGGCCGGTGTTGACCCGCGTCACCTGGGTGCGTTCGGTCATCACCGGGTAGAGGGCACTCACCCCGAGTTCGACGGCCTTTTGCACCAGAAAGTCGATCTGCGCCGCCTTCAGCGGGGCGAAGGCCAGGCTGATGTCCGGTTCCGGGCCGGGGCGGCGCCGCCGTTCCTGGACCCGCAGCTCACAGCTCCGGCGGTCCAGGCTTGCGATCTCGGCGGTCCACTCACCGTCCTGTTCGTTGAACACAAGGACCGGGTCGCCGGGGCCGAGGCGCATGACGGACCGCAGATAGTGGGCCTGGCCACGGTCGGCTGCCGGGGTGGCGCCACTGGACAGCGGCTGGTCGAGATAGAGCCTGACGGCGCTGCGTCCCATTGCTCCTTGCCGGACGTGTCGGGGCCGCGCAGATTAGGATTCATGGCGGACTCGACGCAACCAGGGCGCAGCGCCAGCGATATTCCGCCGGACGGTTGGGTGGCGGCGGTGTCGCCGGCGATACGGCCCCATCTGCGGCTGATGCGGCTCGACCGGCCGATCGGCACCTGGCTGTTGCTGTTGCCGGGCTGGTGGAGCATCGCCATGGCGGCGTCCGGTACGGTGCCGGACGGTTGGCTGTTCGCGCTGTTCGGTATCGGCGCGCTGGTGATGCGCAGTGCCGGCTGTGTGGTCAACGACATCTATGACCGCAACTTCGACCGGCAGGTGGCGCGCACCGCTGACCGGCCGATCGCCTCAGGCGCTGTGTCGGTGCCGCAGGCGCTATTGCTACTGGCCGGGCTGTTGTTCATTGGCCTCGGGATCCTGTTGCAATTCAAACGGTTCGCCATCGGCCTCGGCGCGGCCAGCCTCCTGTTGGTCTTCACCTATCCGCTGATGAAGCGCATCACCTACTGGCCCCAGGCCTTCCTCGGCTTGACCTTCAATTGGGGGGCGCTGTTGGGGTGGGCGGCGGTCACCGGCGCATTGGCGCCGCCGGCCCTGGTGCTTTACGCGGCGGGCTTCTTTTGGACGCTCGGTTACGACACGATTTATGCGTACCAGGACAAGGAGGACGATGCGCTGATCGGCGTGAAGTCGACGGCGCTGCTGTTTGGCGAGGCGAGCCGCCGGTGGATCATCGGGTTCTACGCGGTGTTTGCGGCACTGCTTGGGTTGGCGGGCTGGCTTGCGGGCCTCGGGATCGCGTTCCACCTGGGCTGGGCCCTGGGCGTGGCGCATCTCGGCTGGCAGGTCTGGCGGTTGTCGCCGGATGATCCTGCGGCCTGTCTGCGGCTGTTCCAATCGAACCGGGATTTCGGCCTGATCATTCTGGCAGCGATTGTCGCGGGTCAGTTCATCGGGTAACCGAAATCAAGCCGCCCGCGAATCAAGCTGGCTGGTCGCCGTGAGTTCATCCACGAGAGCCGGGACCGCGGCTTCCGCTCGAGCTACTGAGCGGCGGTAGCGCTCGTCCTTGAATTCCTGGTACTCGATCGTGATCGTGTGAATGTCCTCCCGGGCGATGCCGAAGTAATGGGCGCAGGCCGCCAGTGCCGGGTCCAGCGCATTCAAATGGGCGCGCATGCCGCCGGGCCCGAAACCGAACTCGCCGCGCGCGGAAAGGACCACCAGCGTCTTGCCCGACAGGATCGGTTCAATCGGTATGTCGCCACGGCCGAGATCGAATGAGAACGTCCGGCCGATACGGGCGATCTGGTCGATCCAGCCTTTCAGCGCGGCCGGCATCCCGTAATTGTACATTGGTACACCCATGACGATGATGTCGCAGGCGATCACTTCGTCGACCAACTGATCGGAAAGCGCCAGGCGCTCCGTCATTCCCGTGGTTCGATCCGCGGGCGCGGTGAAGGCGGCGCTGATCCATTCCTGATCGATTGCCGGGATCGGACAACGGCCGATGTCGCGCCGGATCACCCGGTCTTGCGGCCGCCGGCTCCTCCATCGCGCGACGAAGGCGCTGGACAACTTGCGTGTATGCGAGCGTTCCTCAAGTTGGGCGCTGGCGTCGATATGCAAAAGGGTTTGTGCTGTGGCCATCATTCGCTATCCGCATCGAGTGGGAGCCTTTGATGATATTGAAATATTATACAAATGGGCCTTCGATAAGATCATAATTCTCATCGAGAAGATGACTTGAATTCATCTAGGTGATGCGTATGCGGAAACAGCTGCCGCTCAACGCGCTGCGCGCCTTCGAGGCTGCGGCCCGCCACCTGAGCTTCGCCAAGGCGGCGGAAGAGCTTGCCGTGACGCCGACCGCCATCAGTCACCAGATCCGCCTGTTGGAGGAGATAACGGGTCAGGATCTGTTTCGGCGCCGGCCGCGGCCCATCACATTGACCGAAGCTGGTGAGCGTCTGTTCCCGGTGCTACGTGACGGGCTGGACCGGTTTGCGGCGGCCGTCGCTGGCCTGCGGGCCGACACGGATCGCCGTCCGCTCGTCGTCGCTGCCACAACGGCGTTCGCGAGCCGTTGGCTCGTGCCCCGTCTCGCGAAGTTGAAGCGGGATATCGACCTTGAGTTGGTGATCGAAGCGTCCGAGAAGCCCGCCGATCTCCGGTCCGATCCCGTTGACTTTGCGATCCGTTACCGGCGAACCCCGATACCGGACCTGGAATGCAATGAACTGGCGCGCGACCGGTTCATCCCGGTGATGCGCCCGGCGTTGCTCGAGTCGGGCGGTCCCTTCAACGCCATCGCGGAGCTTGCGCAACACAGGCTGATCCACTTCCGTTGGAAGCGGCCAGATCTCGATCCGCCGACCTGGGAGCGGTACATCGCCGAGGCGCGCGCTATTGAGCCGGACGCCGCGAAGGTGGACGCGACGCGCGGGCTGCGCGTGAGTGAGGAAGCCCATGCCATCGAAGCCGCACTCGCCGGCCAAGGCATCGCCTTGGTGAGCGACATCCTGGTGCAGCGCGAACTCGCCTCGGGTGCGTTGGTTCGCCCCGTCGATTTCGCTGTCCAAGGGCTGTGCTTCTATGTCGCCTATGTGGCCGACGCACCGCGCCGGGGCGCCATTGAAAACTTTCTGCTCTGGGCGCGGGATGAAATGGCTGATGCGGCTGACGGATCAAGGTGACACGCTGCGCGCTGGCGGCTGACGGATCAAGGTGACACGCTGCGCGCTGGCGGCTGCCGTTCTCAACGGGCCCGTATGACCTCATGTTCCGGCCAGTGGGCCGGTGACAGGCTCGTTTGCTGCACGGTTCGTATGTGGCGCCGCCGTGCCGCCTGGTCGGTGGCAGTGGCATGGATGAATGCGGCCAACTCGATGTCCGGCGCTGACACGGCGCGGACATGCTCGATGGCCTCGGTTTGGGACAATGCCGGCAGGCGGCGTTGCCGTGCCCGCACTGTCGTTAGAGCGAGTGCCGTGCCCTCGGTGCTGCGGAGATGTCCGCGTTTCGACTGGTAGACGAATGCCTCTGTCGGTGTCGTGCCCTCCGTCGTCAAGGCGATGCCGCGCATCAGCACATAGTCGTAGTTGCCGTTCGGCAATTCTGTTTCGTGCATGATGTGGAGTTGGGCGTCGGTCAGCCAGGTGATCCCGACATCGACCGCCGTTCCCGTCACATGGCGCAGGGTGGCGGGCACCGATCCATAAGCCGATACATGTGCCGAATAGACGACATCGTGCTCGTCCAGGCGGGCGTGTTGCACGGGGATCGTCTGGGCATCACCGAACTTGCGTTTCAGTTGCTGGGGCGCGCGGTTGGAGCCGACCGCGATCACCGGATGGCGGCCGGCGGTATCGGCGGGATCGAAGTCCGCCACCTTGCCATTGCGCAGGGTGAAGGAATGATCCCGGATGTCGTAGGGATAGCCGAGGGCGCGGGCAATGATCTCAGGCTTGTTCAATGCGGTAGCGGACGAAGCCGTCGTCGACTGTGGCCCAGGCCTTGCCGCGCCAGGTGTCCATCGCCTTGTCGTAGTCGTTGAACGGGCCAAGCCGTTCCTCGGCGCAGCCATCCTGCAACGTGGTGAAATCGGTGTCGGTGTAGGTGCCGCCGACCACCCAATACTCTTCGCCGCCTTCGCGTTCGATGCGGTAGCGGGTGTGGGCGTCGTCAACCGCCGCCATCGACAGTGCGGCCCAGGCGGTGCGGGCGGCGTCTGCCGTGGCGTAGGGACCGTGGCGCTGCTCCGGCTTGCCGCCGGCGATTTCGGTGAAGCTGGTGTCGGTGTATTCGCCGCCGACCACCCAATACTGCTCGGACATGGCCATTTCTCCGCTACTTGAGCGACGTAATGTGCCGAAACATGGTTAGCAAGGCACTAAGCCACGCTTGATCGCCGGGCTTGACGATTGGGGTGGGGCCGCGTCTAAGGCCCTATGCCATACGCCTCACTGCGCGACTTCATCGACCGGTTGGAAAGCGAAGGCCAGCTCGTCCGGGTGACCGCGCCGGTCCGGCCGGAGCTGGAAATGACCGAGATCCAGACCCGGCTGCTGGCGGAGCAGGGGCCCGCTGTGCTGTTCGAACGGCCGGTGCGGGCCGATGGGACAGCCTACGACATGCCGGTGCTGGTCAATCTGTTCGGCACGGTCGAGCGGGTGGCTTGGGGCATGGACCGGACCCCCGCCGAACTGCGCGGGGTCGGCGAGACCCTGGCCTTCCTGCGCCAGCCGGAGCCGCCGGGCGGGTTGCGTGAGGCCTGGGAGGCGCTGCCGCTGCTGCGCACCGTGCTGGCGATGCGGCCGAAGACCGTGTCGACCGCGCCGTGTCAGGAGGTCGTGCTGCAAGGGGATGACATCGACCTGGGCCAGCTGCCGATCCAGACCTGCTGGCCGGGGGAGCCGGCACCCCTCATCACCTGGCCGCTGATCGTCACCCAGGGGCCGAACCCGAAAGGCGATAAGGCCGACGCCTTTAACCTCGGCATCTATCGCCTGCAGGTCACCGGCCGGGACCGGACGCTGATGCGTTGGCTGAAACATCGCGGCGGGGCACAGCACTATGCGCGCTGGAAGAAGGAAAAAGCGGAGCCGCTGCCGGCGGCAGCAGTGATTGGCGCCGACCCCGGTACTATTCTCGCGGCGGTGACGCCGGTGCCGGATACCCTCAGCGAGTATCAGTTCGCTGGGTTGCTGCGCGGCCGCAAGGTGGAGCTGGTCGACTGCAAGACGGTGCCGCTCAAAGTGCCGGCGCAGGCGGAGATCGTGGTCGAAGGGCATGTGTCGCTCGACGATTATGGCGACGAAGGGCCTTATGGCGACCACACCGGCTATTACAACGCGGTGGAACCCTTCCCCGTGTTCCGCATCAGCGCCATCACCATGCGGCAGTCGCCAATCTATCTGTCTACCTTCACCGGCCGGCCGCCGGACGAACCGAGCGTGTTGGGCGAGGCGCTGAACGAGGTGTTCATCCCGCTACTGCAACAGCAGTTTCCGGAGATCACCGATTTCTGGCTGCCGCCGGAAGGCTGTTCCTACCGGGTGGCGGTGGTGTCGATCCGCAAGGCTTATCCGGGTCATGCGAAGCGGGTGATGATGGGTGTGTGGTCCTATCTGCGCCAGTTCATGTACACGAAGTGGGTGATCGTCGTGGACGACGACATCAACGCCCGCGACTGGAAGGATGTGGTGTGGGCGATGTCGACACGCATGGACCCGGTGCGCGACATCACGATGATCGAAAACACGCCGATCGACTATCTGGACTTCGCGTCACCGGAAAGCGGCCTCGGCGGCAAGATCGGCCTCGACGCCACCAACAAATGGCCGCCGGAAACCTCGCGCGAATGGGGCCGGCAGATCCGCATGGATGAGGACGTGGTCGAGCGGGTGACGGAGATGTGGGGGGGGCTCGGGCTGCCGGGATCGGGGAAGTCTATCTGGTGAGTGCAGTTTCTTCGAGTGGCGCGAAAGGAATCACCCCGCTGCTGCGCAGCTCCGCGCCAATCCGATCCGCATAGGCATGCGCGAAGGCTTCGCGTTCGGCGGCGGGGCGCGCAAGGAACAGCTCGGCATCACCCTCAGGAGCTCGCTCGACCTTGGTGAGCCAGTCGACCCAGTGTCCCAGTTCATGAAGAAGCGTGCGGTATAACACGGTGTTGCGTACGCTCTCCTCCGACAGGTGTACTCTGTATCCCCGCCGATCTTCCTCAACTCTGTGTCCGTCCGCCCGCAAACGTTCAAGCTCGTGTTGGTGGTCCAGGCTTAGCTTTCGCGGCCAGTAGACTGGACGGGTCAAGTCGGCCGCTTCGATGACGATTGCTGGGCCAATCTGCCCGACGAAGTCGGCGCGATAGAAAAGCCGCCCCCATGTGGGGTCGAGCATTCCTTGCTTCCGAGTGGGTTGCCGAAACGCCACCACCTTCAGGCCTTGGAGATCTCGCGGGGGGACGTGGGCAATGATGTTTGCGACGTCGCTCGGCGAGCACCCATATGTCCAGCCAGCCCGTGACGGCTCACACAGCACTACTAGTGAGCTTGCCGCCAGCTTGTATTCAATCGTTCGGTGTGGCCCCAACCGCGCCGCATAGCTCTGAGCCGATCCGTCGCGGTCGAACAACGGTCCAGTAGCGCTAATCTTGCTCGATTTCTTGTAGCCGGCAGCTTCGGTTCCAATCCTTCGGTTCCGACGCCCAGGTCTATATGTCGCCACTGTGACGGCTTCTTTAGTGCGATACCACGATCACTGTCTTGTCTTGTGTTCGCGGGCTTTTTCCTTTCGTTGAGCCAATCGGCGAATCCTGCCCGCCCAGCGACGCAGCCATTTTGGGTCATCCTGGTTGGTCGGATCCGTGACCTGGGCTTCTATCTCGTCAGCCCAATCGTCGAGTTCTTTGGAGGTGTAGCTGTGCATGCCCCAAAGTCCACTCAACCGACCCTTCTCGACTTTTGGCATCGCTCGCATCTCCTCAAGTGCCTGGAACGGTTATGTTGTTCGATCTCTTGAAGTTGGCTGCGATTGGTTCCGATCCTCCGGTTCCACCGCTCGGGGATGATGGTAGTGGCATTTCGTCTACAAGCTGATAATCGTGCCGGGGTTGGGAAAGCCTTTGCGATGACTTGACGCCCGGAAGTCTTGCTCCACACCGGTGCTAGCCGGTGCCAGGGTCGATGAGTGGTACGGTTGACGCAATCGCGTAGGCAAGCAAGACACCCTGCGCAACACCGGTCATGGTCGGCGCCGGTTGACGGGCCTGTAGCCATCTCGCCATGGAGCCGAACACCAGGAAAAACAGGATCAAGATCGGGAGAAAGAACGCTAGAAGCAGGCGTTCGGTGGGCATCAAGGCTATGGCGGCGGCCAGACTCGCAAAAAAGGCCAGCCTTGAAGCGAACCGCAGCCACCACGGGACGTCTCGCGCCTTCAACAAAAGGCTGTCGGCAACCATGAACGGGATGGTCCCGAGAGCGATGCTAAACAGCAGCGTGATTCTCTCCGGCGATGGCAGGAAATCCGAGAACGTGCGATCGATCAGGACGGCGATCACGCCGATCGCATAGGCGACTAGCAACGCCGGTGTCCGCCAGCCGTCCGGTGCCGGCCGGATGCCGGCGCGCCACAGGAAAGCCAGTGCCAGCAATCCGTACACGGCCAAGTGGGCGGTCAGGTAAGTCATGCCGGGCATTGGGATGACGGTGCCTTGCAAAGGGCTGAGAACGACCGGCGTCAGAATGGGCGGTGCCAACAACGGCAGCCACAGGCGCGGCGGCGCGTCGATGGTCCGGGTCGATGCTCCCATAAGCTGCGAGATCGGCCAGAACAGCGCAAACGCGCCGGCCAAGATCAGCAGGATTGGCAGACCTATGGCGACATGCTGTCGGGCGCCTTCGCCCGATCGCCGGTAGACGGCGTCGAGCCATTCGATCGTCGCGCTTAGCGTCACGGGGCTGTACAGGACACCTACATGCTCGACGCGCGGCGCGACGATGACGCCGCGGCGCACACGGCCGTCAGCGCTTTCGACGACCCGGTTCTCCATCGCTTCCGGGTCCACTTGTCGCGCCGCGTCGAGCGCCGCCTGCCGTAGCGATGGTTCGAATTCCCCGGAGATCGCCAGCATTTGGTTGGGCGACGAGGCGGTGACCGCATCCGAATACATGGAGACGGCGATCACCGGGCCGATTTCGGGATCCCGCGCTGCCAGCCGGATAATGATATCGGTCGCCATGGAATGGCCGATCAAGGCCACCGGTGCCTGGTTACCCGTCCGGCGCAGCTCCGCGTCGATCACGGCGGAAATTGTGTTTTCGAGCTGGCGCGTGGCGCCTTCTGGATCGACGAACTCCGCCGACAAACGATCGGGGTTATCGCCGTGACCCGGGAAATCGAGCGTGGTGACACGATAACCTCCACGCGCGAGGTTCAGGGCCAGGGCCTGTACCATGGCGCGCGAACCGGAAAATCCGTGCGCGACAACGGCTAGCGGCCCGGTTCCATCCTGCACGGTGTAATTGGTCACGGGGATCACACCTACGGACCGATCGATGATGCGGACCCCGTCCTTGGCGCGTTCGAACATGACCAAGCCGGAGCCGAGAGCGGCCAGCGCAATCGCGCTGATGATGGCGAGCAGCGTGCGGCGCATCCCTCTCAAATAGCACTTTCCCGGTAACACTCCGACGGTTGGGTGGTTTCTTGAAAATATCAATTTGTCGATGACTTTTTGTGGTTTCGTGAGGCGAAATCATCGGGTTCGGTGTTTCGAATGCTGCTTGACGTGGCGCGCTCCGTCTGATCATATAGTGATATGGCTATACATTATCGGCAACCGCTGGATCGAACCTTTCATGCACTGGGCGATGAGTCCCGGCGGCAGATGCTGGCGAAGCTGGCGGTAGAGGGGGCTTGTACGGCTGGGGAACTTGGCGGCTCGCTCGACTTCGCGCAGCCGACAGTTTCGAACCATATCCGGGTGCTGGAGCAGGCCGGGTTGGTGCGGCGGCAGGTCGACGGGCGGGTGCACCGGTTTCGCCTGAACGAAGCGCCGCTGGATGAGGCGGAGAGGTGGATCCGGCGGCACCGGGTGTTCTGGGAGAAGACCCTCGAACGGTTGGAAGACTATTTGGTCCGCAACGATCCGAAGGATCCGGCGGCATGACGGAACCTGTCCCGCTGATCGTTCGCCGGCGCATTCCTGTGCCGCGCGATCGGGTGTTCGAGGCGTTTCGCAGTGCGGAGGCGCTGGCGGCGTGGTTCACGCCCAGCGCGGATGTGATGCTCGACATCATGGCGTTCGACTTCACCGTGGGCGGGCGGTTCCGTTTCGCCTACGTCATGCCGGACCGGCGGCGGCCGGTGGTGGGCGGGGTCTATGACCTGATCGAACCGCCGGTGCGGATCGGCTGCTCGTGGATCTGGGAGGCGCCCGATCCGCTGGCTGATGTGCCGATGCATGTTCTATTCGAGTTCCATGCAAGGCACAACGGCACCGACATCGTCATCACCCATCGCGGCATTCCATCGGATCAGGCTTGCACCATCCACGAAGCCGGGTGGGACGGTGCGCTGGATAGTCTGCAACGCCACTTCGGTGTGACCGTGCCGGGCGAAAGGATCACGGCTGATGCGTGAACTGGCGATCCTGACCTTTGTCACCTTAGACGGCGTGATGCAGGCACCTGCCCTGCCGGAGGAAGACCCTTCCGGCGGTTTTAAGAATGGCGGCTGGGCCGCGCCCTACTGGGACGAGGTAATGACCCAGGTGCGGGAGGAGGCGATGTCCGATCCCTATGATCTGCTGCTCGGGCGCAAGACCTATGACCTGTTCGCCCAACATTTTTCCAGCGCCGGTGACGACAATCCCGAGGCGGTCCGATTGAACGCGGCAACGAAGTATGTGGCGACGAACCGGCCGGATGATCTCAACTGGAATAACTCACGACCCGTGACGGGCGACATCGCGGCTGGGGTCCGGCAGCTCAAGGCCGAAAGTGGCCGCCTGCTGCAGGTCCATGGAAGTTGGCAACTCATCCAAACCCTGCTGGCCCATGACCTGATCGACGTGTTCCGGCTCTGGACCTTTCCGGTGGTTGTGGGAGGCGGGAAGCGGTTGTTCGGCGAGACAGCCGTCCGCAACGGCCTCAAGCTCGTACGCTCCGACACAACACCGGGCGGTGTGGTCATGGGTATCTACCGTCGCGCGGCGTAGCGTCAGCCCTCGCGGAAGGCGTGGGCGATCTGTTCGGTCAGAGGTTCGACGAGGAATGACAAGACCGTGCGTGCGTCCGTCCGGATGAACGCATCGACCGGCATGCCGGCGATCAGTTCCTGGCCGTTCAGCTTGGCCAATTCGCCTTCGTCGAGGGCGAGCCGGGTCCGGTAGTAAGCGGTCTTGGTGACTTCGTCCTCGATCAGGTCGGCCGTGACGATCTGCACATGGGCGTTCAACTCCGGCGTGGTCCTGAGGTCAAATCCGGTCAAGCGGATCGTGGCCGGTTGGTCGGCGCGGAGTTGGTCGATGTCGGTCGGTCTGACTTGCGCCTCGATGACCAGCAGGTCCTCCTGCGGTACGATCAGCATCAAAGTCTCGCCTGGCCGCACCACACCACCAATCGTGTGGACCGCGAGTTGGTGGACATATCCGGTGCGCGGCGCACGGATTTCATTGCGGTGAAGCCGATCCGCGACCGCAATCTTCTCTTCGGTCAATTGCGCGATCGTGGCGCGCACGGTCTGCAGTTGTTCCAGCACCTCGGTCAGCCGGTCGTCCGAGAGTTGCAGGATCATGATGCGACGCTCACTGATCGCCTCTTGAACCTGCGCGGTCCTGGCAATGAAGTTGCCGCGGTCGCCTTCCAGTTTGGCTTTGTCGCGCCGCAGTGCGACCAGCCGGGACCGGGGCAGCAGCCCCTTGGCGAACAGTCCCTCCAGCGCTTCCAGTTCTTCGTCGATCAGGCGGATCTCCTCGGCCTTGGCATCGCGCTGGATCTCCAGGCCGCCGATCTGGTTTTCGAACTGGGCGATCTGCTCCGACAGTTGTTGTTCCCGTCCTTGCAAGCTCTGCCGCCGCGCCTGCATCAGGGCATTCTGACCGGCAATGATGCGGTCCAAGTCTGGTTGGCCTTGTCGATCCTGCAGCGCCGCCGGAACCAGCAAATCAGGTGTTCCATCCCGCTCGGCGATCAGCCTCGCCTCCTGTGCCAAAGCCTCATCCAGTTGCTGGCCGATAATGGTAAGATTGGCGCGGACCACGGCATCGTCGAGCCGGACCAACAATTCGCCGGCCTGCACCACGCCGCCCTCGCGCACATGGATCTCCTTAACGATGCCGCCGTCCTGATGCTGAACCTGCTTGGAGTTGCTTTCGACGACCACCCGTCCCGGTGCGATGACGGCGCTGTTGATCGTGGTCCGTGCAGCCCACAGCGTGAGACCGCCGAGCAGTAGCACGATTACGCCCAGGGCGATCGCGACATGCCGGCGAATGCTGCCAGCGATTGCCGTTTCAAGCATTGGACACGAGCCTCGGCGCCGGGTCAGGGCTGGCCAGATACTCCAGCACTTCCGCTTTCGGGCCGAACCGTTCGGCCCGGCCATTGCGCACTACCAGCAGCTTGTCGACGGCGGCGATGGCCGCACGACGGTGGGCGATGACAATGACGATACTGCCGCGTTCCAGCATCGTACGGATTGCTGCGGTCAGCGCCGTTTCGCCGGGTCCGTCGAGGTTTGATTCCGGCTCGTCCAGCACGATCAGAAACGGGGAGCCGTAAAGCGCGCGCGCCAAAGCCACGCGCTGCCGCTGGCCGCCGGACAGTATGGCACCGGCTTCGCCGACCGGGGTGTCGTAACCCTTCGGGAAGCCCGTGATCATTTCATGGGCGTTGGCTAGGGTTGCGGCTTCGATCACGGTTTCCGGCGAAGCATTGGGATCGAACCGAGCGATGTTGTCGGCAATGGTGCCGTCAAACAATTGCACATCCTGCGGCATGTAGCCGATCGCGGTACCGAGACGGTCGGGACTCCATTGTCCCACTTCGGCGCCGTCCAGACGGATCGATCCGCCGCTGGCCGGCCAGGCGCCGACGAGTGCGCGGGCCAGTGACGATTTGCCGGACCCGGATGGTCCGACAATGCCCAGCCCGTCGCCCGACCGCAGGCCAAAGCTGGCGTTGCTAACGATCGTATCGGCTGAGCCTGGTGCGGCGACGTACAGTTTCTTCACCTCAAGCCGCTGCGACGGCAACGGCAGCGTGGTCGTCGGGGGCGTTATCGGTACTGCGTCCGCTGTCTTGCGCAGCCGCTTGAGACTCTGTCGTGCGCCGATGAAGCTGGCCCAATGGGACACCGCCAGTTCGACCGGCGCGATGGCCCGGGAGGTGATGATTGAGGCGGCGATGATTACGCCGGGCGTCACCTCCTGCCGAATGGCAAAAAATGCACCGACACCGAGGATCGCTGACTGCAATGCAAGACGGAATGCCTTGATCACCGACGTGGTGAATCCGGCACGGTCCGCGGCGCGGCGTTGCACCGATCGGAAGGCGGCGTTGTGGGCGATCCACCGGTTGTTCAGTGCCGGGCGCATGCCCATGGCACGTGCCGCCTCCGCGTTGCGCCGGCCGGCTTCGACCATCGCCGTGCCGCGCGCATGATGTTGCGCCATCTCGTTCAGCGGCCGTCGGGACACAGCCTCGTTGATGATGATGAGGACCGCGATGATTCCGGCACCGATCGTGGCGATCAATCCCAGCATCGGGTGCAGCAGATAGACAACCCCGAGGTAGATCGGCAGCCAGGGCATATCGAAGATGGCGACCGGGCCGGGGCTGCCCAGAAAGCGGCGGATCATGTCCAGGTCGCGGGTCGCGTCGACGCGGTCGGCCTGCCGTCCCCCGACCAGCGGTGCGGCCAAGGTCATATCGAACGTCATGCCGGACAGGCGCGCGTCCAGCCGCTCACCGATTCGGGTCAGGATGCGCCCACGCAGGGCGTCCAGTACGCCGAGAAACACCATCAACACGGCAACAATGCCGCCGAGGGCAACCAACGTCGGCACGCTGCGGCTTGTCAGAACCCGGTCATAAATCTGCAGCATGAACATCGGGCTTGTCAGCATAAGCAGATTGATGACGAGGCTGACGAGGGCGACCGAAACCAGTGTCGTTCGGCACGCGCGCAAGGCGTCACGCACGGCCAAGTGCCATGGGTGTTGGGCTTGGGCAGTGTGAGCCATGGTGGGGCGAGCGGTACCGCACTCTGCGAATCGAAGGGGGAGTGTGACAGTGGGTTCTGTACTCGACCACCCCGCAAGGCATGCGATTGTGGGTGAAACTATTCCTATTCGTGTGACGGACTGGAAAAAACGGGGTGGTAAGTGCCCGGTTTTTCAGCATCAGATGCACCTCCCCCGAAAGCGGTGATACAACCACGACACGACTAGCAAAGGAGACGTTCCTATGGCGGAAACACCTGCAACGATCGTTGCAGCGATTGCTGCGGCGAGCCCCGGTGACCTAATCGAGTTGGAGGCGGGCGATTACAGCGGGGTGAGCCCGGTGCCGGTTCCGGTGGAGAATCTCACCATCACTGGGCCGGCGGACGCGCTGGGTCTAACGCTTGCCCTGGATGCCGGCATCATCGCGCTGACTTTGTTGGGCGATGCGCCGATCGATATCACCGGCAATGACGATGCCAATACTTTGACCGGCAACATCGCCGACAATCGGATCGACGGGCTCGGCGGCGACGATGGCATTATGGGTGACGCCTCAATTGCTCTGACTGGCGACGCCCAGGGCGGCAACGATCGGATAAATGGCGGTGCCGGTAACGATGCCATATTCGGCGATGCGGCTTTGCTGCGGGACAATGCCCGCGGCGGCGATGATGTTATCAACGGTGGGGCTGGTGACGACAGGCTAACCGGTGATGCCAATGGCCTCTTTGAAAGCACCGAAGGCGGTGACGACAATCTCGATGGCGGCGGCGGCGACGATCGTATCATTGGTGACGGATCGAGTTTGTTCAGCACCGCCAAGGGCGGCGATGACGACATCGACGGCGGCGGTGGCGATGACACGATCTTTGGCGATGGCCAATTTCTAAGGGGGGACGCGCAAGGCGGCGGCGACGACATCGATGGCGATGGCGGCAACGATCATATCGAGGGTGATGGAGAGCTCTTCGATAACGCCCGGGGCGGGAATGATGTCATCGATGGCGATGCTGGCCACGACACCATATTCGGTGACGGCAGCACTCTTAGGGACAACGCTCAAGGCGGTGACGACACTATCGACGGCGGTGGCGGCAACGACACCATATTTGGCGACGGAGAGTTGTTGCGCGACAATGCGCAGGGTGGGAATGACATACTGCGCGGCAATGGGGGCAATGATAAGCTGTTCGGCAACGGGGGCAACGATACCCTGCGCGGCGATGCCGGTAACGACTTCCTCAGCGGCGGGACGGGGGACGACATCCTGACCGGTGGTGGCGGCAAAGACATCATCTCGATCGGTCAGGATGATGGCAACGATACCTTCACCGACTACAAGGACGGGAAGGACAAGATCGAGCTGGTTGGCGGCACCTTTAACGATCTGGTGTTCACACAAAACGGCAATGACGTTGACATAACCTTCGGCAATACCGTGCTGAAGGTCGAAGACAGCGTGGTGGCCGACTTCAACGAGTCGGACTTTATCGCGGTTTAGTTGCCAAGGGCCGGCTCCGGACAGGGCTGGCCCTTTTTCATCACCAAATTGCACACTCCATTTGTGTTTTTTTGGCAGAGTTGACGTGATCCTGGCGGGCTGTAAGGATGCCCGAGTGATGCAGATCTTGAGCGACACGCGCCTCCTTCTTATCAGCCCGGCCTCCTAGACGGAGGGCCGGGTCAGCGGTCGCGTTTTCGTTTTCTCTAGAAAGATCTTCGTCATGTTTTCTCCCTACTGCTGCACATCGCCTTGGCCGATACCTTTGGTGGCGCGACTTATGGGCGGCCGCGGGGTCTAGCGGCTGCCCCGGGGCCGGACGCGCGCCGCCTTTTCGCGTATCGGATCAAGCCCAGAGGATTGGCACATGTTGAGTAGCAAGGTTCACAAATACCAGCCGTTCGAACCGGTCGTGTTGCCGGATCGGACCTGGCCGGGGAATACCATCGTCAAGCCGCCGATCTGGTGCAGCGTCGACCTGCGGGACGGCAATCAGGCGCTGATCGAGCCGATGAATGGCGAGCGCAAGCGGCGGATGTTCGACACGCTGGTGAAGCTCGGCTTCAAGGAAATCGAGGTCGGATTTCCGAGCGCCTCGCAGACCGATTTCGACTTCGTGCGGGAGCTGATCGAGGAAGATCTGATCCCTGAAGACGTAACCATCCAAGTGCTGACCCAGGCGCGGGACCATCTGATCCGGCGGACCTTCGAGTCCATCGAGGGGGCGCGGCGGGCCATCCTGCATCTCTACAACTCGACCTCCACGCTGCAGCGGCGGGTGGTGTTCGACATGGACCGGGACGGCGTGAAAGCCATCGCCACCGACGGTGCGAAGTTGGTGCGGGAACTGGCAGACCAGACGGCGACGGAGATTGCCTTCCAGTACTCGCCGGAGAGTTTCACTGGGACCGAACTCGACTACGCCGTCGATGTCTGCGACGCGGTGGCGGATGTTTGGGGCGCGACGGCGGACGATAAGATCATCATGAACTTGCCGGCGACGGTCGAGATGTCGACGCCTAACGTCTACGCGGACCAGATCGAATGGTTTTGCCGGGCGTTGAAAGACCGGGACCGGGTGATCCTCAGCCTGCATCCGCACAACGACCGCGGCACCGCCGTGGCGGCGGCGGAGTTGGCGGTGATGGCGGGGGCGGACCGGATCGAAGGGACCCTGTTCGGCAATGGCGAGCGCACTGGCAATGTCGATGTGGTGACCCTCGCGCTCAACATGTTCAGCCAGGGTGTCGACCCTGGTTTGGACTTCTCCGACATCAATGACGTCATGCGGACGGCGGAACACTGCAACCAGTTGCCGGTACATCCGCGTCATCCCTATGCCGGCGACCTGGTGTTCACCGCCTTCTCCGGCTCGCATCAGGATGCGATCAAGAAGGGCATGGCAGCGATGCAGGGCAGCAACAGCGGCTTGTGGGAGGTGCCCTACTTGCCGATCGACCCGCAGGATCTGGGCCGCTCCTACGAAGCGGTGATCCGTATCAACAGCCAGTCGGGCAAGGGTGGCGTCGCCTACATTCTCGAAACCGAGTACGGCCTGGTGCTACCGCGGCGGCTGCAGATCGAGTTCAGCCAGGAAGTCCAGACGATCGCCGACGAAACCGGCAAGGAGATGATGCCGGAAGAAATCTGGACGGTGTTCGAGAAGACGTATTTGTCGAGCAAGGACCCGCTGGAGTTCGTCGACCATCAGTCAATCCCCGATGTGAAGCACCCGGGCGGGCGCGAACTGACGGCATTCGTCAAGGTCGGTGGGGCGGACCGGCAACTGGTCGGGCATGGCAACGGGCCGATCGACGGCTATGTGCATGCGATTGCCGAAGGTCTGGGCTACGATGTGCGGCTTGTTGACTTCCACGAGCATGCGGTGTCGCAGGGTGCGGATGCGTCGGCGGTGGCGTTTGTCGAAATCGAGCGGTTCGAAGGCACCGGTACAGTGTTCGGTGTCGGGTTGCATCCGAACATCGTGAGCGCGTCGCTGCGCGCGGTGACCAGCGCGGTCAACCGGGCGCGGGCGTTGCAGGCGAGTGAGTCGGCGACGGCGGCGGAGTAAGGTTCTGGGGGCGCGTTCGGAACGCGCCCCCCCCCAACTGGCCGCGGTTAGTTCAGGCGGAGGCGTTGTAGCGCGTCGCCCAGCAACCAGACGGCGCCGGCGAACAATACGACATCCTTCAACAGGAACTGTCCCGGTACGACCGATAAGGCCGGGAACCCGCCGAGGCTCGCCTCCCATCCTGGCGCTGTGAACAGAAAAGTCAGGGTGACGAAGAAAGTGGCGAGGGCACCAAGCGCGCCGGCAAGGGCGGCCCGTGGCAGCCATGTACCTGCGACGATCAACAGCGCGGTGATGATTTCGATGCTGCCGATCAGGTTGGCGGCGCCCTGCAGACTGAACCTGCCATAGAGCCAAGCCGTGAGCGGGCTGGACGCGACCAGGCCCTCGATGGCGCCAGCCTCATAGGCGGTGAACTTCATGGCGCCGATCCAGCCGAGGACGCCGGCAATTGAAAAACGGACGGCGGCCTGGCCGGTTTGTGACAGCCGTGCGCCGAGTCCGGTGAGGGTCGTGGTGTGCCGTTCCAGTTCTAGCGCGGCGACGTTGACTTCCGTGGTCATGCTCAAGATCTCCTTCAATTGACCGCGCCGGTTCCTATTTATTGACCGAACGGTCATGAATTGCTTGAATGAAAGGCGACTTGATGCCGCCGACGAGACAGAAATTGGACTTCATGACCGACCGGTCAAGAAATGGGGCCTGTAACAGATGCGTGAACCAGGGGTAATCGGCCGGCCGCGGGAATTTGACGACGATGTCGCGTTGGCGCAAATCCTCGACGTATTCTGGACCAAGGGATTCGAAGGCACCTCGATGAGTGACCTAATGGCCGCTACCGGGCTGCAGAAGGGCAGCCTCTATGCGGCCTTTGGCGACAAGCGGGCGATCTATCTTGAGGCGCTGGCGCTCTATGAGCGGCAGGCGGTCGATGGGGCGGTGGCGTTGCTGACGGGAAAAGGCGCGCCCGAAACGCGCATCGGCAAGTTTCTACAGGCAGCGATCGACCCGGTGGCGCGGCTCGACGACCGGCGCGGCTGTTTTCTCTGCAATGCCTCGGTCGATCAGGCGGTGCTCGACGGGGAAACCCAACTAGCGGTGAAACGCGGGTTCGACCGGATGGCCGGGGCGCTGGAACAGGCGCTGGCGGATCTGGGGGTCGGCGCGAAGTTGCGGGCCGGCCAGGCGCAGCATCTGCTGTCGGTCTATTTCGGGCTGCGGGTCCTCGCCAAGGGCGGGCAGTCGGTCAGCGTGCTGCGGGCGGCCAGGGCGGCCGCCCTGCGGTCGCTCACGAACGCCTAGACCGCGGTACCGCCGACCGTGAGAGATTCCAGCAGCATGGTCGGCTGACCGACGCCGCAGGGGACGCCCTGGCCGTCCTTGCCGCAGGTGCCGACGCCGGTGTCGAGGCGGCTGTCGTTGCCGATCAGTTTGATGCGGGTCAGGGCGTCTGGGCCGTTGCCGATTAAGGTGGCGCCCTTGACCGGCGCGCCGATCTTGCCGTCCTCGATCAGATACGCCTCGGTGCAACTGAAGACGAACTTGCCGTTGGTGATGTCGACCTGGCCGCCGCCGAAGTTGACGGCGTAGATGCCCGACTTGGCGGCGGCGATGATCTCCGCCGGGTCCTTGTCGCCGGACAGCATGTAGGTGTTGGTCATGCGCGGCATCGGATGGTGGGCGTAGGACTGGCGGCGGCCGTTGCCGGTGGGCCGCATGCCCATCAGCCGGGCATTCATGCGGTCCTGCATGTAGCCCTTCAGGATGCCGTCTTCGATCAGAGTGGTGTATTCGGTCGGCGTGCCTTCGTCGTCGATGGTCAGCGACCCGCGCCGGTCGGTCAGGGTGCCGTCATCGACTACGGTGACCCCTGGGGAGGCGACCCGCTCGCCCATCAAACCGGCGAAGGCGGAGGTTTTCTTGCGGTTGAAATCGCCTTCCAGGCCGTGGCCGACCGCCTCGTGCAGTAGCACGCCGGGCCAGCCCGGGCCGAGCACGACCGGCATTTCGCCCGCCGGGGCCGGGACCGAGTCGAGGTTGATGATGGCCTGGCGCAGCGCCTCGTCGACCTGGTTCTGCCACTCGTCGGGGGAGATCCAGGCGTCATATGCGGCCCGGCCGCCGACGCCGTGACTGCCCGATTCCATACGGTCGCCGTCGGCGACCACAATCGACACGTTCAGGCGGACCAGGGGCCGGATGTCGGCGGCGCGGCGGCCGTCTGCTCGGACGATCTGCACGGCCTGCCAACTGCCGGCGAGGCTGGCGGAGACCTGCTTCACCCGCGGGTCCTTGGCGCGGGCGTAGGCGTCGATCTCGCTCAGCAGGCTGACCTTCTTTTCGAATGGCAGCTCGCCCAAAGGATTGATGTCGGCGTACAGCGCCTGGTTGGTGCCCGGGGGTGGCGCGGCCATGGTACCGCCCCGGCCGGACCGGACCGAACGGACGGTCTCGGCGGCGCGGGCGATGGCGGCTTCGCTCAACTCCGACGCGTGGGCGTAGCCCGTCGCCTCGCCGGAGATGGCGCGCAGGCCGAATCCTTGGGAGGTGTCGAAGCTCGCGCTTTTGACCCGGCCGTCGTCGAAGGCAATGCTTTCGGACTGGCGGTATTCGAGGAACAGTTCGCCGTCGTCGGCGCCGGAGAGGGCGTCGTCGACCTGCGCCTCTACCTTGGTGCGGTCCATCCCGGTGCGGGTGAAGAATAGCTCGTCCGTCTTGGCGATGTCGGTCATCCGTCTCTCCGCTAGGCGATCACGGGAATATGGGGCCTGTACCGGCGGTTGTCAGGTCTCGTTTTCGTGGGTTTCCGGGCGCCGGGGCACGGCGGTTGAAACTATGCGACATGGTGTCCCGAAAAGCGGGGCTTTCATGGCCTTGGCTTGTTCGGATGCCAATTGGTGGTGTAAGAACCTCGCGCCTGAATAAGGTTCGGCCGCGGATGGCCGTCGGGGGATATATGGATAGATGGCTTGCGCCGGTGATCCGGCGTCTTTGTCTTGCGTTGCCTTTGTTCGGCCTGAGCACCAGTGCCTGGGCGCAGCAGCCCACGCCGTGGCAGCTGGGCTTTCAGGAGCCGGCTACGGAGTTTGCGCGCCGGGCAGACGCGTTCCATGACGGGATGCTGATTCTCATCTTCGCCATCGCCATCTTCGTCCTGCTGCTGTTGCTCTATACAATGTGGCGGTTCCGGGCGAGCGCCAATCCGAACCCGTCGAAGACCACCCATAACACCCTGGTCGAAATCCTGTGGACAGGCATTCCGGTGCTGATTCTAGTCATCGTTGCCGTGCCTTCTTTCCGGCTGTTGTTTCTGAGCGATGCGGTTGCCGATTCGCAGATGACGATCAAGGCGATCGGGCGCCAGTGGTACTGGACCTATGAATACCCGGATCATGGCGATTTCGTGTTCGACGCCTTCATTGTTGAAGACGACGATCTGCAGGAAGGCCAACCACGGCTGCTGGCGACCGACAACAACATCGTCGTGCCGGTCGACACCAAAGTTCGCCTGCTGGTCACGTCCTCGGATGTGCTGCATGCCTGGGCGGTGCCGTCCTTTGCCATCAAGGTCGATGCTGTTCCCGGCCGAACCAACGAAATATGGTTCCAGGCCGACAAGACCGGGATCTTCTATGGCCAGTGTTCCGAGCTGTGCGGGTCGGGTCACGGCTACATGCCGATTGCGGTTGAGGTCGTGACGCAGGATGAGTTCGACGCCTGGGTGGTGCGGGCGCAGGAACAGTTCGCCAAATCCGACGACACGCTGTTGGACCCTAAACCCATTCGCATTGCTGAAATTCAGTTTCCGCATCAGGGAGCCGAGTAGACATGGCTGATATTGCTGCCCAGGGTCACGAGCACGCCCACGACCATGCGCCGCGGGGTATCGGCCGGTACCTCTACTCGACCAACCACAAAGACATCGGCACGATGTACATCTGCTTCGCGATCGTTGCAGGTGTGATCGGCGGCTTGTTCTCGCTGGTGATGCGGCTCGAATTGATGGAGCCGGGCACCCAGTTCTTCCTGTCGGACGGCGCGGTCAACGGACACATGTGGAATGTGTTCATTACTGCGCACGGCTTGATCATGGTGTTCTTCGTGGTCATGCCGGCGTTGATCGGCGGCTTCGGCAACTGGTTCGTGCCCTTGATGATCGGTGCGCCGGATATGGCGTTCCCGCGCATGAACAACATTTCCTTCTGGCTGCTGATCCCCGCCTTCGTTCTGTTGCTGATGTCGGCGGTGGTCGGCGGCGGTGCCGGGACGGGTTGGACGATCTATCCGCCGTTGTCGTCGGTGTTGGGACAGCCCGACGCGTCGGTGGATTTGGCGATCTTCGCATTGCATCTGGCGGGTGCCAGTTCGATCCTCGGGGCGATTAACTTCATAACGACGATCCTGAACATGCGGGCGCCGGGCATGACGCTGCACCGGATGCCGCTGTTCGTCTGGTCGATCCTGGTGACGGCTTTCCTCTTGTTGCTGGCACTGCCGGTGCTGGCCGGCGCCATCACGATGCTGCTGGTCGACCGCAATTTCGGCACATCGTTCTTCGATCCGGCCGGCGGCGGCGACCCGATTCTGTTCCAGCATCTGTTCTGGTTCTTCGGCCACCCCGAAGTCTACATCATGATCCTGCCGGGCTTCGGCATCATCAGTCAGATCACGGCAACCTTCTCGCGCAAGCCGGTGTTCGGTTATTTGGGCATGGCCTATGCGATGGTCGCCATCGGCTTCGTCGGCTTCATCGTCTGGGCGCACCACATGTACACGGTGGGTCTCGACGTGAACACGCGAGCCTACTTCACCGCGGCAACGATGGTCATTGCGGTGCCCACCGGTATCAAGATCTTCTCCTGGATCGCGACGATGTGGGGCGGGTCGATCCGGTTTGATACGCCGATGTTGTGGACCATCGGCTTCATCTTCCTATTCACAGTCGGTGGCGTGACCGGCGTGGTGCTGGCCAATGCCGGTATCGATCTGGCGCTGCACGACACCTACTATGTGGTCGCGCATTTCCACTATGTGCTGAGCTTGGGCGCTGTGTTCACGATCTTTGCCGGTTTCTACTACTGGATCGGCAAGATGTCGGGCCGGCAGTACAATGAAACACTCGGCAAGCTGCATTTTTGGGTCACCTTCATCGGCGTCAACCTGACCTTCTTCCCGCAGCATTTCCTCGGGCTAGCCGGCATGCCGCGGCGTATTCCGGACTACCCGGATGCTTATTCTGGCTGGAACTATGTATCGTCGCTCGGTTCGTACATCTCGATCGCCGGTATGTTCATCTTCCTCTACGTCGTCTGGCATACCTTTGCGCGCGGTGCGAAGGCGGCTGACAATCCGTGGGGCGAGGGCGCTACGACGCTAGAGTGGACAGTGCCTTCACCGGCGCCGCACCACACGTTCGAGGACGTGCCGGAGATTGCGCCGGCACGCGGTCACTGAGTGAAGCGTACCCGTGACTGACACCGTTCTTGCGTCACGGCCGGCCAGCGGTTTCGCGTTTGCCGGCGCACGGGACTATTTTGCCCTGCTGAAGCCGCGGGTGATGACCCTGGTGGTCTTCTCCGGGTTTGCCGGTCTCTACGTGGCGCCGGCGGGCCTGTCGCCGTTGATGGCCGGGATCGCCGTGTTGTGCATTGCGCTCGGCGCCGGCGCCGCGGGGGCGATCAACATGTGGTACGACCGCGACATCGACGCGGTGATGGCGCGGACCCAGGGGCGGCCGATCCCGACGGGCCGGGTGTCGGCGGCTGGGGCATTCTGGTTTGGGACGTTGTTGTCGGTGGCGTCGGTGCTGCTGATGGCCGTGGCGACCAATCTGGTGGCGGCCGCATTGCTGGCCGGCGCCATCCTGTTCTACGTCGTCATCTATACGATGTGGCTCAAACGGCGGACACCACAGAACATTGTTATCGGCGGGGCGGCTGGGGCGTTTCCGCCGCTGATCGGTTGGGCTGCGGCGACCGGCGAGGTCGGCCTGGCCGGCATCGTACTGTTCGCGATCATCTTCTTCTGGACGCCGCCGCACTTCTGGGCGTTGGCGCTCTATCGCAGCGATGATTACCAGCGCGCCGGCGTGCCGATGCTGCCGGTGGTACACGGCGCCCGCACGACGAAGCTGCAGATGCTGATCTATGCGGGGCTGTTGCTGCCGCTGGCCCTGGTGCCGGCACTGATCGGTCTGACCGGAACGCTGTATGCGGTCGGGTCGCTGGCGATGAGCGGTCTGTTCCTGGTCAGCGCGTGGCGCGTCTGGCGCGAAAGCGACGACGGCCGTTCCTACCGGGCGGCGCGGCAGATGTTTGGGTTTTCGATTCTCTACCTCTTCATGATTTTTGGCCTGCTGATCATCGATGCGGGCTCACCACTGGGGATCGGGTAGAATGGCGCAAGCAAACGAGTTGACCCGCACCCAGCGGATCAAGCGCAAAAACACGATATGGCTCTACGGGATGCTCGCGGTCGTGGCGATCCTTTACGTGGTCTTCATGATGCGGGCGGCAGAGTTCTGAGCATGAGTGCAACAGTAGCGAGAGGACGGCGGTTGAGCCCGCGGGCGAAGGTCCGGTGGATCACCGGCAGCCTGTTTTTCGTCCTATTGATGAATGGATTTGCCTACGCGACGGTCCCGGCGTACCGGGCATTCTGTCAGGCCATCGGTTTTGCCGGCATCCCGGTACGCGCGGTCGAGGCGCCGACGGGCGAGCAGGTGATTGACCGGGACGTGACCGTCCGGTTCAACGCCGACGTCAGCCCCTATCTTACCTGGCGTTTCAGGCCGGTGCAGCGGTCGATGGACTTGAAGGTCGGCGAGTCCGGTTTGGCGTACTTCGAGGCGACGAACCTCGGCGACCGGCCGATCACCGGAACGGCCACGTTCAATGTGACGCCGCTGAAGGCCGCGCCGCACTTCGTCAAGATCGAGTGTTTCTGTTTTACCCAGCAAACCCTGGCGCCCGGCGAGACCGTGCAGATGCCGGTCAGCTTCTTCGTCGATCCGTACATCGCCGAAGACCGGAACGCGGCCGATGTGAAGACGGTGACGCTGAGCTACACTTTCTTCCCGGATCCGGACGCCAATCAAGACCTGCCGCAACTCAGTGCGGCGCCCCATCGCCAGCCGGCCATGAACTAACTGCGGGACCGACCCATGAGCCAAGCGCACACGCATCCCTACCACATGGTCGAGCCGAGCCGCTGGCCGGTGCTCGGCGCCATCGCCGGGTTCTTGATCACCTTCGGCTTGGTGCTGTTCATGCACCCCAGCGCCTTGGGTCGTGGGCTGGAACCGTTCTTCGACACGGTCGGGCTTTGGGTGATCGCGCCGGGCCTCCTCATGTCGATGATGGTCATGATGGGCTGGTGGATGGACGTCGTGAAGGAAGCGACCTTCCAGAAGGCGCATACGCCGGAGGTGCAGATCGGTCTGCGGTTCGGGATGGCGCTGTTCATCTGTTCCGAGGTGATGTTCTTCGCCGCCTTCTTCTGGGCGTTCTTCGACGCGAGCCTATTCCCGAAAGAAGCCGCCGGTTTCCAATGGCCGCCAATCGGTATCGAGACGTTCGATCCGCTGGACGTGCCGCTGTTGAACACGCTGGTGCTGCTGACCTCGGGCTTTACGGTGACCTGGGCGCACCACGACATTCGTGAAAACAAGATGGCGCATGCATCGCTGATGCTTGGCTTCACGGTCTTGCTCGGCCTCTGCTTCACCGCCCTGCAAGTCTACGAGTATGCGGAGGCGCCGTTTGGCTTTACCGAAGGCATCTACCCGACCGTGTTCTTCCTGGCAACGGGCTTCCACGGCTTCCATGTGATTGTCGGCACGCTGTTCCTGGCGGTGTGTTGGTATCGGCTGAACAAAGGTCACTTCACCGCCGACCGTCACTTCGGATTCGAAGCGGCGGCCTGGTACTGGCACTTCGTCGACGTGGTGTGGCTGTTCCTCTACACCTTCGTCTACTGGTGGGGCGGCTGATCGCATTGGCGACCGACTATTACCCCAGGCTTTCGACATTTCAGACGGCGCTGCGGTGCGCCTGCCCGCGCTGCGGGCAGGGGGCGCTGTATGACGGCCTGTTGTCCGTGCGGGACAAGTGCGACAAGTGCGGTCTCGACTACACCCGCCTCGACAGCAACGACGGCGCGGCGTTTTTCATCATTGTCGGCTACAGCGCCGTTCTGATCCCGCTGGCGCTGTGGCTCGAACTGGCGCTGACGCCGCCGATTTGGGTTCATGTCGTGTTGTGGGTGCCCGTCGTGCTCGGCGGCTCGGTGTTGCTGCAGCGGCCGCTGAAGGCTTGGCTTATGGCCCAGCAGTATCGACATAAAGCCTATGACGGGTCTGCCCTCAACTGAACAACCGGCGCGCAACGGTCGGTTGGTGTTTGCGCCGCGCTTGTGGCCGACAGTGTTTGCGGTGCCGGCTCTGGCGATCCTGATCGGTCTCGGTACCTGGCAGCTGCAGCGCCTCCAATGGAAAGAAACGCTGATCCAAACCCTTGAGGTGCGGACCTCGGCCGAAGCCGTGGCATTGCCGGACAACCTGGCTGGGGCTGACCTTAGCGCGCTCGAGTTTTCGCGGGTGCGGGTGGCGGGACGGTGGTTGCCGACGACGCCGTTGGCGCTGTTGAACCGGACGTTCGATGGCGAGGTCGGAGTGCATCAAATCGCCGCCTTTGAACGTACGGACGGCACGCTCCTTCTAGTGGACCGCGGCTGGATGCTGGCCAACGGACCGGCGGCCGACCCTGACCCTGGCGCCACGTCGATTGAAGGATTCGTCCGGCTGTTTCGCGCGCCCGGCTTCTTTGTGCCGGACAACGAACCGGCACGCGGTCAGTGGTTTGCGATGCATGCAGACGAGATGGCGGCCGCTTTCGGCGCGGCGCGGGTGGCGCCGGTCTATCTTGCCGCAGTGCCGACCGATGATGCAGAAACCTACCCGCGGGCCAGCCTGCCGGCGGTCCATCTCCGCAACGATCATTTGCAATACGCCATCACTTGGTTCGGCATTGCCGCCGGGCTAATTGCCGTATTCGTCGTCTTTCATACGAGGCGCACCGATGACTGAAACACCGCTGCAAGAGCTTGAAGGCCGGTTTCGCCGGTTCGGGCTGATGGACGACGTTGTCGGGATCCTCGACTGGGATCAGGCGACGACCATGCCGCACGGCAGTGCCGCCGGCCGCGGCGAGCAGATTGCGGCTTTGCAGGGACTGCAGCATCAACTGATGACCGAACCGCGCATGGCCGATTTGCTGGACGCGGCGGAGGAAACGGCGGCTGATCTCACGCCTTGGCCGGCGGCCAATCTGCGTGAGATGCGGCGGCAACACACCCATGCGACGGCGGTGCCGACAGCGCTGGTCGAAGCGCAGGCTAAGGCGGACGCGGCCTGTGAGATCCAATGGCGCAGCGCCCGGGAAAATGACGACTATGAGAGCCTGCGTCCGGCGCTCGAGGATGTGCTGCGGCTCACCCGCGAGGCGGCGGCCGCCAAGTCGGCGGCCCTGGGGTTGGAGCCTTATGACGCGCTGCTCGATCTATATGAACCGGGCGGCCGGGCGGCGCGGCTGGATACCATCTTCACCGACCTGGCGGCGTTCCTGCCGGGTTTTCTCGACGATGTGATGGCGCGGCAGGGTGCGCGCCCGGCGCCCGTTCCGTTGGACGGGCCGTTTCCGATCGAACGGCAAGAGGCGGTGGCGCGGCGGTTCATGAAGCTGATCGGCTTCGACTTCGAACGCGGCCGGCTCGACATCAGCCACCATCCGTTCTGCGGCGGCTCGACCATCGATGTGCGCATCACGACGCGCTACGACACCGGGGATTTCACCAGCGCGCTGATGGGCGTGCTGCACGAAACCGGGCATGCCATGTACGAGCTCGGCCGGCCGGCGGATTGGCTGCATCAGCCGGTCGGCAACGCCGGGGGCATGGGACTGCACGAAAGCCAGTCGCTGATCGTCGAAATGCAGGCCTGCCGCTCCCTCGACTTTCTGACCTTTGCCGCGCCGGTGTTGGCTGAGACCTTCGAAGGCACGGGCGACGGCTGGACCCCGGAGAATCTGTACCGGCTCAACACCCGGGTGAAACCGGACTTCATTCGGGTCGATGCGGACGAGGTCACCTATCCTGCCCACATCATCCTACGGTACCGGTTGGAACGGGCGTTGCTGCAGGGCGACTTGACTCTGGCCGATCTGCCGGGGGCCTGGAACGACGGCATGGCCGAGCTGCTGGGCATTCGTCCTCCCAGCGACCGGCTCGGCTGTCTGCAGGACATTCATTGGCCGAGCGGCGCCTGGGGCTACTTCCCGACCTACACCATCGGCGCGATGGCGGCGGCACAGTTCTTCGCCGCGGCGCGGGAGGCGGCGCCGGAAATCGTGCCGGGGTTGCGGCGGGGTGATTTTGCGCCGCTGATGAGCTGGTTGCGCGACAACGTGCACAGCAAGGGCTCGCTGCTAAGCACCGACCAGGTGCTGGAGGCAGCGACCGGCCGGCCGCTCGACCCCGCCATTTACGAGGCCCATCTGAAGGCGCGTTACCTCGACTAATCCGCTTGTCTTGCCGGTGCGGGGCGGGTCGATATAGGTTACTCAACCGATTTTGCCGGATCTAACTGTGAAATATCAAAGCACCCGAGGCCGGGCGCTGGCCTTGGACTTCGAAGATGTCCTGGTCACTGGCTTGGCAACCGACGGCGGTCTCTACGTGCCGACGGAATGGCCGAAGCTGACTGCGGAGACGATCGCCGGTCTGGCGGGCAAGTCGTATGCCGAGGCGGCGCAGACCGTGATGTGGCCGTTCGTCAGCGAGTCGATTGACCGGGCGGCGTTCGCGGCGATCATCGAGGACAGCTACGTCGGGTTCGACCATCAGGCGGTGGCGCCGCTAAAACAACTCGACAGCGACCTGTGGCTGATGGAGCTGTTCCATGGTCCGACCATGGCGTTCAAGGATTATGCGCTGCAGCTCGTCGGCCGCTTGTTCGATCATGTACTGGCGAAGCGCGGGGAACGGCGGACGATTATCGGCGCGACATCGGGCGATACCGGATCCGCGGCAATCGAAGCATGCCGCGGCCGGGAGAGTGTGGACATCTTCATCCTCCACCCGCAGGGCCGGGTGTCCGAAGTGCAGCGGCGGCAGATGACGACGGTGATCGAGCCGAATGTGCACAACATCGCGATCGAAGGCAGTTTTGACGACTGTCAGGATCTGGTGAAAGCCATGTTCGCCGATACCGCGTTGCGCCGCGACGTTGGACTTTCTGCCGTCAACTCTATCAACTGGGCGCGCATCATGGCGCAGATCGTCTACTACGTGACGGCGGCCGCGGCGCTCGGCGCGCCACAGCGGCCGGTGGCGTTTGCGGTCCCCACCGGGAACTTCGGCAACATCTACGCGGCCTACGCGGCGCGGGAGATGGGACTGCCGGTGGCGCGGTTGGTGATCGGCTCCAACACCAACGATATCTTAACGCGCACGTTAACGACGGGTTTGATGCAGATTGATAAGGTGGTGCCGACTTTGTCGCCAAGTATGGACATTCAAGTGTCGTCGAACTTCGAACGGCTAATATTTGACCTGTTGGACCGTGACGGTAGCGCCGTGACCGCGGCGATGGACGCGTTTCGTGAAACCGGCCGGCTTGATCTCGGCGCGGACCGGGTCGGGCATATGCGGTCGTTGTTCGATGCGGCCCGGGTTGATGATGACGGCACGTTGGCGACGATCCACGACATGTACCGCACCACTGGTGAGCTGATCGATCCCCATTCGGCGGTCGGCATTGCCGCGGCGTGCGCCGTCGAACGATCGTCCGAAGTGCCGCTGGTTTCGCTTGCCTGCGCCCACCCCGCCAAATTCCCGGATGCAGTCGAAAAGGCGACGGGGGTGCGGCCGCCGCTGCCGGAACGGCATGCCGACCTGTTGGAACGGGAAGAGGCGTTCACCGTGCTGCCGAACGATCTCGGCGCGGTGACGCGATTCGTGCGGGATGCCGCGCGGACGGTGCAAGCGGCATGACCGGCCCCGTTGTCACCACGCTGGCCAACGGGCTGCGGGTCGTCACCGACCGGATCGATCATGTCGAAACGGTGTCCGTCGGGATGTGGATCGGCGCCGGCACGCGCCGGGAAGAACCGCAGGTCAATGGTGTTGCCCATATGCTCGAACACATGGCGTTCAAGGGCACGCGGCGGCGCAACGCCCGGGACATTGCCGAAGAAATCGAGAATGTCGGCGGCCAACTCAACGCGCACACGGCGCGTGAGCATACGGCCTACTACGCGAAGGTGCTGAAGGACGACACGGATCTGGCGATCGATCTGTTGAGCGATATTCTGCAGCACTCGACCTTCGATCCGACGGAACTCGACCGGGAACGCATGGTGGTGTTGCAGGAGATCGGCCAGGCGCATGACACCCCGGACGACGTCATCTTCGACGTGTTTCAAGAGACCGCGTTTCCCGACCAGGGTCTCGGGCGGCCGGTGCTCGGCACGGCGGAAATCGTTTCCCAGATGAACCGCGATGTGCTGCTCGGCTACATGGGCGCGAATTATCGCGCCCGGGACATGGTGTTCGCTGCGTCCGGCAACTTGGATCACGATGCGGTGGTCAAAGCAGTTGAGACGCGCTTCAACGGGTTGCCGTCGGATGTCGCGGCGGCGACCGAACCGTCGCGGTACACCGGCGGTGAATCGCGGGAAGACAAGGCGCTCGAGCAAGTGCACTTGTTGTTGGGCTTCCGGGGCGTGTCGACCGCTGACCCGGATTTCTACGCCGGCACGGTGCTAGCCAGTTTGCTTGGCGGCGGCATGTCATCTCGCCTGTTTCAGGAGATCCGTGAGGTGCGCGGGCTCGCCTATGCGATCTATGCGTTCTCCTCGGCCTATTCCGACGATGGGCTGTTCGGTATTTACGCAGGGACGGGCGAGGACCAGGTGCAGGAGCTGGTGCCGGTCCTCTGTGACGAGATCACTGGGGTGATCGGCGGCGTCACCGAAGAGGAAGTCGCGCGGGCGCGGTCGCAGTTGAAGGCAAATCTGCTGATGGCGCTGGAGTCGTCGGGGGCGCGTTGCGAGCAGGCCGCGCAGCAGTTGCTGGTTTTCGACCGGCTGCTGCCGGTCGATGAATTGGTCGCGAAAGTCGACGCGGTCGACACCGCCGCGGTGATGGCGGTGGCACGGCGGGTCTTCGGCAGCCGGCCGACCATGTCGTCGCTCGGACCTGTGCGCAATCTTGAATCCTTCGATCGCATGGCGAGTCGGCTCGCGGTCTAACAAATGCGCTTGTTCCGCTCCTTCAACGGCACGTCGGCAAATGCCAAGCTGGAGGGTGAATCCGTCTATGTCCGGCCGCCGGTCGAGCGGGACTGGTCGGACTATGCGGAGCTGCGGGCGGCCAGCCGGCGATTCCTGGAACCGTGGGAGCCGACCTGGCCGAGCGATGCACTGATGCGTGACGCGTTCGTGCGGCGGCTACGGCGGTACGCCAACGATTGGCGCGACGACCTCGCCTACAATTTCCTGCTGTTCCATGTGGAAGGCGATGCGCTGTTGGGCGGGATCAGCTTGTCGAACGTACGGCGCGGCGTGGCGCAGGCCGGGTCGCTCGGCTACTGGATCGGCGAGCCCTATGCGCGGCGGGGGCACATGACCGAAGGCCTACGCGTGCTGCTCGGCTTCGCGTTCCATCAGTTGGGGTTGCACCGCGTCGAAGCGGCCTGTCTGCCGGCGAACGAAGCGAGCCAGCGTTTGCTGTTGCGTTGCGGTTTCCAACGCGAGGGCTACGCGCACAAGTTTCTGAAGATTAGGGGCGAGTGGCAGGACCACTTGCTGTTCGCGTTGCTGGCGGAGCAGTTTAGCGGCGGCGCACCGCAGTCGAGTTAGGCGCGGCCCGCAGTGTGCGACAGCATGCTGAAATCGACACCCAGCTTCTGCATCGCCTGTTCCCATTTGGAGTCGACATCCGCGCCGAACAGCAGTTCGGCATTGGGGTCGACGTTGAGCCAAGCGTTTTCCTGGATCTCATTCTCCAACTGGCCGGGGCCCCAACCGGCGTAGCCCAGGGCCAACAGGTTGCGTTGCGGCCCGCCACCGTCGGCGATCTCCTTGAGGATATCGACGGTCGCGGTCAGGGCGATGTTGTCGCCGATCTCTAGACTGCCGTCGCGGAGGTAGTCGGCGGTATGGAGCACGAAGCCGCGCCCCGGTTCCACCGGCCCGCCGAAATGAACCTGAATGTCGGCCGAGCTGTCTGGGGTCTCGATGCCCAGCTGTTTCAGCAGCTCGGGGAAGGTCATGGCGCCCAGCAGCTTGTTAACCACAAGTCCCATGGCGCCCTCGGAACTGTGAGCGCACATGTAGATGAGGGTTCTGGAGAAGCGTTGATCGGCCATGGCCGGCATGGCGATCAGCAATTGGCCCTCTAGAAAGCCGCCCCTGCTCTCAAATGTCTCCATGGCCCCACCGAAGATCTCGTCCGTTGGTAACATTCGCCGCGTGGCGCAGTCCAGGCGGCTTAGCATAGTAAACCGACACGCCATTGTGACCTTTGGTGACAAGGCCCCAAGTTATACTTTGGGTACCTCTTCCCCATATTTCATCAGGTCTCGGTTGGGTTTTGGTTAAGTCGTCCATGGTGGGCTGTGAGGGCATGAAAACGGTGCTTGGCAAGGCAGGATTTGCGGCGGGCCTGGTCGGTCTGGCGATGATCGGGGCGGCGGTGCAGCCGGCGCTGGCCGGCGTCGCGGCCAGTGATTGGCAGCCGGGCGAAAAAGGCAATGTGCGGCTGATTGCCGCCACCAACGGCGTGGCGGATGACGGCACGGTGCGGCTCGGCCTCGAAGTCGATCTTGAACCGGGTTGGAAGACCTATTGGCGCTCGCCCGGCGATGCGGGCATTCCGCCGAGCATCAACTGGGACGGCAGCGCCAATCTCCAGTCCACCGAGTTTCTGTGGCCCGCGCCGGAACGGTTCTCCTACTACGGGCTCGATACTTTCGGCTATGGCGACCAGGTCGTTTATCCAATCGACATCGTTGCCGCCGACAGCGGCGAGGCGGTGCAGCTGCGCGGGCAGGTGTTCCTGCTGATCTGCGACGATGTGTGCATCCCCCACGACTATTCGGTGTCGCTTGATCTGCCAGCCGGCCCCGCTGGTCCGTCGGATCATGCCGGCCTGCTTGACCGGTTCCGCGCGCAGGTGCCCGGCGACGGCAGCGGTGTCGGCCTGACAATCGAAGGCGCCGGCCTGAGCGGCAGCGCCGAGACCCCGTTGGTCGAGGTCGCGATTCGCTCCAGCGAACCATTTGTTGCGCCGGATCTGCTGGTCGAGGGCCCTGAGGATGTGGTGTTCCGCGCGCCGCAGGTCGAACTCTCCGACGACGGCCTGCTGGCGCGGATCAGTGTGCCGGCGGAAGACGCGTTCGGTGACGAACGGGCGCTGCCGTTGAATGCGCAGCCGTTGCTGGTGACCCTGGTCGACGGCGACCGGGCGATGGAGGCGGAGATCGCACCGGTCTTCGGTGGGTTGCTCGGCGCCGAGGCCAGTGCGGAGACCATGGTGGGTGTGTCGCTGTTGGCGATCATCGGCCTGGCGCTGGTTGGCGGTCTGATCCTCAATCTGATGCCATGCGTGTTGCCGGTGCTCTCGATCAAATTGCTGTCCGTGGTCAGCCACGGTGGTGGCGACCCGCGCGAGGTGCGGTTGGGCTTCCTGGCAACCGCAGCCGGGATCGTTACGTCCTTCCTGGTGTTGGCGAGCGGCCTGCTGGTGCTGAAGTCGGCTGGTGCGGCCATCGGCTGGGGCATCCAGTTCCAGCAACCGGCGTTCATCATCGCGATGGTGGTGATCCTCACCCTGTTCGCCTGCAATCTCTGGGGTCTGTTCGAAGTCCGCTTGCCGGGCGCTGTGTCCGATGCGGCGGTGGAGCATTCCGGCGGTACCGGACTGAAAGGGCATTTCTTTAGCGGTGCGTTCGCGACGCTACTGGCGACGCCGTGTTCGGCACCGTTCCTCGGCACCGCCGTCGGCTTCGCGCTGAGCCGTGGCGCCTTCGACATCTATTCGGTGTTCGCGGCCCTGGGTATCGGCATGGCGGTGCCGTTCCTGGCGGTCGCAGCGTTTCCGCGGGTGGCGACCAAGTTGCCGCGTCCGGGCACCTGGATGATCAAGCTGAAAAAGATCCTTTCGCTGGCGCTGGTGGCGACGGCCTTGTGGCTGATCACCGTGCTGGCGGCGCAGGTATCTCCGGTTGCCGCCGTGCTGGTGGCGGTGCTGATGGTTGTTGCCACGCTGTTGATCGGTGGGCGGGGCCGTCTGCCGGCGAACAGCGGGCGGGCCGTGCCGGCTGGCGTCGTGCTGGCGTCGGCCCTGGCGTTCGGCGTGCCGGTTGCACTGCCGGCGGCCGAGGGCACCCAAGCGATCGAGCAACGCGGCGACGTGACCTGGCTGCCGTTCGACGAGGCGGCGATCCCGCAGCTTGTCGCCGACGGCCATACGGTGTTTGTCGATGTGACGGCGGAATGGTGCATCACTTGCCAGGTCAACAAGAAGCGGGTGCTCGATGTCGGGCAGGTGGCCGAGACCTTGGGCCATGACCGCATCATCACGATGAAAGCGGACTGGACGCGGCCCAGTGACGTCATCTCGAACTATCTGGCCAGCTTCGAGCGGTTCGGCATTCCGTTCAACGTCGTCTATGGCCCGGACAAGCCGGCCGGCGTCGTGCTGCCGGAGCTGCTGACGGACGGTGCGGTGCTCACCGCCTTGGGCGACGCCAACACCAATTTCGCTGTTGCCGCCAACTAGGCTGGTTTCCGCCGGGTTTGTGACTATCTTGATGGCGGGTCCCTCGGGCCCGCCAAGGTTTCACACAAACTCTTCAGGGGGCAGCCTCATGTCCATTAGCGTCGGCGATTCCGTGCCGTCGGGCACGTTCAAGCGCAAAACAGCAGAAGGTATCGAAGACATCTCGTCGGACGATCTCTTTGGCGGCAAGAAGGTTGTGTTCTTCGCGGTGCCGGGTGCGTTCACCCCGACCTGCTCGGCGAAGCATCTGCCAGGCTATGTCAGTAACTCAGCGGCGATCAAGGACAAGGGAGTCGACACCATTGCCTGCATGTCGGTGAACGATCCGTTCGTCATGGAGGCATGGGGCAAGGACCAGGGCCTCGGCAGCGAAGTGCTGTTGCTGGCCGATGGCACCGGTGCCTACGCCAAGGCGCTGGGCCTTGAGCTGGATCTGACCGGTCCCGGTTTGGGCCAACGCAGCCAGCGTTTCGCCATGGTCGTCGAAGACGGCAAAATCACCCATCTGGCGGTCGAGCCGAACCCCGGCGCTCTGGATGTCTCCAGCGCGGAAAGCGTGCTCGCTTCGTTGTAGGTCGCGTGTCGCGGCGGCGGGCTACCCGCCGCCCAACGCGCCGCGGGCCAAGGCATCGGCTCGCTCATTCTCCGGATGGCCGGCATGGCCCTTAACCCAATGCCAGGTGACATCGTGGCGTTCGGTCGCGGATTCCAGCCGCTGCCATAGGTCGACATTCTTCACCGGCTTCTTGGCTGCGGTGCGCCAACCGTTGGCCCGCCACTTGTTGATCCAATCGGTGATGCCGCTCCGCACATAGGTGCTGTCGGTGTAGAGGTGGACCTCCACCGACTCCTTGATGGCTTCCAGCGCTTGGATCGCCGCCATCAACTCCATCCGGTTGTTGGTGGTTCCCCTCTCGCCGCCGGACAGTTCCTTTTCATGTTCGCCAAACCGCAGGATGGCGCCCCAGCCGCCGGGGCCCGGATTGCCGGAGCAGGCGCCATCGGTGAATATCTCGACCGTCTTGCGCGCCATCAATCGCTCCAGCCGAGGCCGTAGGCGCCCGGTCCGTTGACCTGCTGGTGGAATTGCAGTTTCACCAAAAATTCCATTGGGTCCTTTGGTTTGACGAGGGCCCCGTCCGGCGTGTTGAGCCAGTCATAGAGGCGGGTGAGCAGGAAGCGCAGGGCGCTGCCGCGGGCGAGGATCGGCAGGGCTTCCAGTTCGGCCGGGGAGATGGGGCGCTCGGCCTGGTAACCGGTCAGCAACTGGCGCGCTTTGGTGACGTTGAAACTGCGGTCGGGCTCGAAACACCAGGCATTCAGGCAGACCGCGATGTCGTAGGCGAAGAAGTCGTTGCAGGCGAAATAGAAGTCGATGACGCCGGACAGCACGCCGTCGAGGAAGAAGACGTTGTCGGGAAACATGTCGGCGTGAATGACGCCGTCGGGCAGGGCGTTGGGCCAGTTCGCTTCGAGATGGTCAAGCTCCGACGCCAGGGTGTCCCGCAGGCAGGTATTGACCTCGTCGGCGCGTGGGGCGCTCTGTTCGAACAGCGGCCGCCAGCCGGGCACCGACAGGGCGTTGGCGCGCTTGAGGTTGAATCCGGCGCCGGCGAGGTGCATGCGGGCCATGGCGCCGCCGACCTCTGTGCAATGCCTGGTCGAGATGCGGCGCGGCCACATGCCATGCAAGAAGCTGATAATCGCTGCCGGCCGGTCGCACAGGTCGCCCAGCGCTTCGCCGGTACGGTCGCGCAGCGGGGTCGGACAGGCGAAGCCGTTGGCGGCCAGATGCTCCATCAGGCCCAGGAAAAACGGCAGGTCGGCGCGGGCCACCCGTTTCTCGTAGAGCGTCAGAATGTAGCTGCCGCGGTCGGTCTGCAGCAGGTAGTTGGAGTTCTCGACGCCCTCGGCGATTCCCTTGCAGGCGACCACGTCCCCGATGTCGTAGCGGGCGACGAAGGCGCGCAGGTCGTCGTCGGAGACTTCCGTATAGACCGCCATTCAGCCGCCGTGCCGTACTGCCGCCATGAAACTGACCGGGTGGATACGAATGAGGTACCACAATCCGCTTCGGCCCAGCCAAAGGTGCAGAGATTCGGCTGGCCCGGAACGGCTGTCTCTGTAATATCCCAGAGCCCTTTGAATGTCGCAATATGCACGGAAGGACGAATGGCGGAACCTGAGATCGCGCAGAAAGCGCCCTATTCGGCCGAGGTCGAGGCCGGCCGCCAATACTGGTGGTGTGCCTGCGGCCGCAGCAATAACCAGCCCTACTGCGACGGCTCCCATTCCGTGACCGACATCGTTCCGCTGGCCTATGAAGCGACCGAGTCGAAGACGGTCTATTTCTGCGGCTGCAAGCGGTCCGGTAACAAGCCGTTTTGCGACGGCACCCATTCGTCACTGTGAGCGGCTTCGTGATCGGCCGATGGGCCGTGTGCCTGGCGGCGCTGGCAGCAGCCGGCTGCGCGACCAATGTCGCGGAGCAGCAGGCGTGCCCATCCGCAAAGGTGGTCCGGGAATTCTCTAACCTAACCCAATTCCTCCCAGGCCCTGGGCGAGATCTCACAGACGTTGTGATCGAGGCAAAGGTCGATAGCGTTGATGGGTTCTGCCAGTTTGATCTTGAGAATGATGGGAGCGGCGAAGTTGAGGTCGATATGGAGGTCTTCTTTCAGGCTGCGCTTGGGCCTTCGAACGACACTCGCAGTGCAGAGTTTGTCTACTTTGTTGCTCTGCTCGACAAGGAAAGAAATGTCCTGAGGAAGCCGATCTTCGACGCTGTGTTGACCTTCCCTAGCAACGCAAGCCGGGTCCAGTTCAGCGACGAGATTGCTGTGGATTTTCGTCTTGAGGCTGGAGAGCCTGCGGCAGACTATGAGATCTTGGTTGGTTTTCAGCTGACCGACGAGGAAGCAGAGTACAATCGCAAGGCGGGGCTCTAGTCGCCGTTGACTTTGGCGCCGACCGCTTTACGGTCATGAGTGGCTGAACAATCCCTGTGGGAGAGAGCCGTCCTTGAGGCGGCCGCCGAAGGAGCAACCGCCCCGGAAACTCTCAGGCAAAAGGACCGCAGGGGGTGGCCCTCTGGAGAGCAGGCATCGACACGTGGTGCCTCACCGAAGGAGTAAGCGGGCCGGCTCACCCGGCTGGTGAATCTCTCAGGTGTCGTGACAGTGGGGGCAGGCGCGCGGGACGCGCCGATACTGGCTGTGATCTGGCGAGGTGCCAGAAATGCACGACCCGGGGCTCAAAACCACACCGCTGCACGGGTTGCATCGTGAGTTGGGTGCGCGGCTGGTGCCGTTCGCCGGCTACGAGATGCCGGTGCAATATCAGAACGGCATCATTGCCGAACATACACACACACGGTCGGCCGCCGGTTTGTTCGACGTGTCGCATATGGGGCAGGCGCAGCTTGCCGGTCCGCGCGTAGCCGAAGCGCTGGAGACGGTGGTGCCCGGCGACATTGCCGGGCTGGCGCCGGGCGCCATGCGCTACACACTGCTGCTCAATGCGAATGGCGGCATCATCGATGACCTGATGGTGACGCGGCCGGCGGACGATCAAGCTGGTGATCGGCTGATGCTGGTCGTCAACGCCGCACGCAAAGATGTCGACTTCGCCGACTTGACGGAACGGTTGGGCGGCCGGATTGCCCTCGAACGCTACGAGGAGAAGGCACTGCTGGCGTTGCAGGGACCGCAGGCGGCGGCGGTGGTGGGACGGTTTGCGCCTGATGCGGCAAAGCTGACGTTCATGACGGCGCAGGTGTTCTCGGTCGGCGGTGTGGAATGGCAGGTCAGCCGGTCCGGCTATACCGGCGAAGATGGCTTTGAGATCTCGGTCTCCGGCGAACATGCGACTGATGTTGCGCAGGCGTTGTTGGCGGCACCGGAGGTCGAGGCGATTGGGCTTGGCGCGCGGGATTCGCTGCGGCTGGAAGCCGGGCTTTGCCTCTACGGTCACGATATCGGCGAACAGACCACGCCGGTCGAAGCGTCGCTCACCTGGACGATTGCCAAGCGGCGCCGGGCCGCTGCCGACTTTCCGGGCGCTGAACGCATCCTGCGGCAGATCGAAGAAGGACCGGCCCGTCGGCGTATCGGCTTCAAATTGGAAGGCCGCAGCCCGGCGCGCGAGGATGCGGAAATCGAAACACCGGACGGTGCGGCGGTGGGCCGGGTGACGAGTGGCGGCTTCGGGCCGACACTCAAGGCGGCGATCGGTATGGGCTATGTCGACGCGGCATGTCGCGCGCCCGACACGGCCCTGAACTTCATTGTGCGCGGGCGGAAGTTACCGGGCCGGGTGGCCAAGACACCGTTCGTTCCAGCCAACTACTATCGGGGAGATTGATATCGTGGCTGACCTCAAATTCTCGGAAGACCATGAATGGGTGCGTGTGGAAGGTGGTCGGGCCGTTGTCGGGATCACCGACTATGCGCAGCAACAACTGGGCGACGTGGTTTTCGTCGAGTTGCCAGAAATCGGTAAGTCGTTTGCCAAGGGGGACGAGGCGGCGGTGGTGGAATCGGTGAAGGCCGCGGCGGAAGTCTACGCGCCGTTCGATGGCGAGGTGGTCGAGGTGAACGGCGATCTTGATAGCGATCCCGGGCTCGTCAACACGGCGCCGGAAGGCGAAGGCTGGTTCCTGAAACTAAGTGTCAAGGATGCGGCGCAGCTCGACGGCCTGATGGACCGCACCGCTTACGACAAATTCGTGGCGGACCAGTCCTAATGCGATACTTGCCGCTGACCGATGTGGACCGGCAGGCGATGCTTGCCAAGATCGGGGCTGGTTCGGTCGAAGACTTGTTTTGCGACGTGCCGGATGCGGCGCGTTTCGACGGATCGTCCTTCGACTTGCCGGACCATCAAGGCGAGCTTGCCGTCGAGCGGACGATCGGTGCGATGGCGGCGAAGAATCTGCCGGCGGCGACGTCCGTCAGTTTCCTCGGTGCCGGCGCCTATCGGCACCATGTGCCGGCGAGTGTCGACTACCTCATTCAGCGCGGTGAGTTTCTGACCTCCTACACACCGTACCAGCCGGAGATCAGCCAGGGCACGCTGCAATCGCTGTTCGAGTTCCAGACTCAGGTCGCGGCGATCACCGGCATGGATGTCGCCAACGCGTCGATGTACGACGGCTCGACGGCCTGCGCCGAAGCAGTGTTGATGGCGCGGCGCGTGACGCGGCGGACCAAGGCGGTGCTGTCGGGCGGGCTGCATCCGCACTACCGTGACGTCACCGAGACCCACACCAAGTTCCTTGATGTCGAACTGGTGACGGCTGCGCCGGATGCGGCCGATCAGGAAGACCTGACCTCGCTTGTCGACAAGGAGACGGCGTGCGTGGTCGTGCAGACGCCAAGCTTCTTCGGTCATCTGCGGGACTACACGACGCTGGCCGAGCATTGCCATGCAATGGGGGCGTTGTTGGTGGTCGTGTTTTCCGAGGTGGTGTCCCTCGGGCTGCTCAAATCACCGGGCGAGATGGGCGCCGATATTGTCGTTGGCGAAGGTCAAAGCCTTGGTAACGCGTTGAGCTTCGGCGGGCCCTATGTGGGCCTGTTTGCGACGCGGCAAAAGCATGTGCGGCAGATGCCGGGCCGGTTGTGTGGCCAGACGACGGACGCGGATGGCCGGCGCGGCTGGGTGCTGACGTTGTCGACGCGGGAGCAACACATTCGTCGGGAGAAGGCGACCAGCAACATCTGTACGAACTCCGGCTTGTGCGCCCTGGCGTTCGGCATTCATCTGTCGCTCCTGGGCGAAGTCGGGTTTCGGAAACTGGCGGAGCTAAACCATGCGACCGCCTGCGGATTGTCGGAACGGCTCGCCGGTATTCCCGGCGTCGAGATCTTGAACAGTGCCTTCTTCAACGAATTCACGGTGCGGCTGCCGCGCCCGGCCGCCGAAGTCGTCGCCGCGTTGGCGCGCCAGGACATTCTTGGCGGCGTCCCTGTATCGCGCCTCTATCCCGGCGCGGATCTGGACGACTTGCTGCTGGTGGCGGCGACGGAGTGCAACGACGAAGCGTCCATCGAAAGCTACGCCACCGCGCTGCAGGAGGTGCTGTAAATGTCGTTCGATCATCGCGGGCTGATGCATGAAGAGCCGCTGATCTTCGAGCAAGACAGCGACGGCGCGAGTGGCGTCGATCTGCCGGATGCACCGGATGTGCCGGACCGGTTGAACGGTCTGCGGCGGAATGGGCGGATCGGCCTGCCGGGTCTGAGCGAACCGGAGGTCGTGCGGCACTACACGCGGCTGAGCCAGAAGAACTACGCGATCGACTCCGGCTTCTATCCGCTCGGCTCGTGCACGATGAAGCACAATCCGCGGCTCAACGAGAAACTCGCGCGACTGCCGGGCTTAGCGGGGGTGCATCCGTTGCAGCCGATCGAGACCGTGCAGGGTGCCTTGGAGCTGATCAATACGCTGGCGCATTGGCTCAAGGAGCTGACCGGCATGCCGGCGGTGGCGATGACACCGGCCGCCGGTGCCCATGGCGAACTGTGCGGGATGATGGCGATCCGCGCGGCGCATGATCACAAGCAGCAGGGCGCTCGGCGCCGGGTGCTGGTGCCGGAATCGGCGCATGGTACCAACCCGGCCACCGCGGCGACGTGCGGCTTCACCGTCGATGCCATTCCGGCGAACGACCGCGGGAGGGTCGATCTGGCGGCGTTGGAAGCCAAGGTGGCCGGTGACAAGGGTGCCGACGTGGCCGGCATCATGCTGACCAACCCCAACACCTGCGGCCTGTTCGAGCCGGATATCGTGACGATTGCCGACCTCATCCA
>JANQOE010000127.1 GCA_028279245.1 Alphaproteobacteria bacterium | reverse complement strand
ATGCGCTCGAGTAGGGCTGACCATGGCCGAACGGCGTATGATCCATCCGGGCCCAGATGCCACGTCGATTCGGCACCGCAACGATCAGCCGCCCGCCGTCGGCGAGGACCCGCCAAATCTCCCGCAGGTAAGGCCGCACTTGATTGCTGCATTCCAAACCATGCACGACCAGAATGCGGTCCATCGACAGATCGGGCAGCGGCAAATGGTCTTCATCGCAGATGGCCGCACAGTTCGGGCCCTCTCTCGGCCACGACATGACACCCATCCGCCCGGGCATCAGCGCCAAGACCCGCGTGGCTTCTTCACGGAACGGGCGCAGATAAGGGGTGGCGTAGCCGACGCCGAGCACATTGTCGCCGCGCACATCCGGCCACCAATCGCGGATCCGCCGGCGAATGATCCGCTGCGCGGTGTGCCCAAGACTACTCGTATAGAACTGGCTTAGGTCGACAACGTCCTGCCACATGACCGCAGACTACACCAAAAGTCTTGAGAATCCGCCAGCGGGCCCGGAAGGCCGGGTGGCAAGGGTCGCGGCGGAACTCGTGCCGACAGGACTCCTGACCCGTGGCTTCGCGCTGTCACCCGATGAACAACCGGACATCCCGGCCGGTGTCATCGTCTTGGTCGGCAACGCCGGCCCGGCAATGTGGCGCCAGTTCAGCACATCCGGCATGTCCAGTTTGGACAGTTGGGTCAAACGCACAATCGACCCGATTGCCGAGAGTCTCGGCGCCCGGGCGCTCTATCCATCCGACGGCCCGCCCTATGCGCCCTTTCACCGCTGGGCGCTGGCCAGCGGGACGGTGCATGCATCGCCGATCGGACTACTGATCGACCCGGAGTTCGGCCTCTGGCACGCCTATCGCGCTGCGCTGGTCTTTGCCGGTCCCATCCCACAGTCCGAGCCCCAACAGACGCCACATCCTTGCGAGACATGTGCCGCCAAACCCTGCCTAACAGCCTGTCCCGTCGACGCGTTCACGCCGGACGGCTTCGAGACTGAGGCATGTCGCGCCTTCGTCACCGGGACGGCGGGCGATTGCGGGCAGCTTGGCTGCGCCGCCCGCCGGGCCTGCCCGATCGGAACCGACTATGTCTACGAACCGGCGCAGGCCGCCTTTCACATGGCCGCCTTTGCCGGCGCGGGGCTCAGCCGGAGTCGTCCCGATACCGGTCGAACGCGAGATCAATAATGCGCGCGGTCTCGGACCAAAGGTCGTAACGGGCCAACGCCCGCCGCTCGGCCCAGACCACCTCGGCCGCGTCACCGCCAGCATTAGCCTCGCCGGCCTCCCACACCGCCGCGACATCGACGAGCGTGTAGTGATAGTCGACCGCCCCATCCGGGTCGCGGGAGATGGAATCGACGACATCGAGCAAGCCGAGCACCCGGATATCGACCGCCGTCTCCTCTTTGACTTCCCGCCGGGCCGCGGCGAACACGGTCTCTCCCAACTTTTGCCCGCCACCGGGCAGGCTCCACTGGCCGGCCCGCGGCTCTTTGCCGCGCCGAATCAGCAGCACGGAGCCGGCCCGAAGGACCACGACTCCGACCCCGACCATAGGTCTGTCCGGATATTTTCGTCCTCGTTTTTCACCCATTACACAACCGGTGGCGACACCCGGACTTGCTTACACAATATCTTGACCGTAGAATCGATAACGCGGCCAGTACATGTCGCGACACGGGTCACAAGAATGACTCACAATGGACTCGTGGCGTGGCTATGCGTGCTATGGGCCGTGTGCAACTCTGCTGTGAACAGAAAACGTTTGTTTCAGGCGGCGTGAGGGGTCAAGTCGCCAATAACAACAAAACTCAATATGAAGGAACCTTGGACATGAGCGATTACGCCAGTGCGGGGGCGTGGCTACAGGGTATGCGGCGCTCCGCAGAGATCACGGCAGGGGAACTTGCCGAAATGCTGTTGCTCGACCGAAGCGATGTCGAAGCGGCAGAGTCCGGCCGGACCGTGCTGGACGATGACAGGTTGGTTAACGCCGCGCGTATCTTCGGCGTGAGCCCAGTGCACCTGAAGGAGACTTATCGGGCCCAGTTGGGCCTCAACAAGGTCGCCGCTTAGCAGCGTGGGGCGTCCCGCGAACGGGACGCCACCCCCACTAGTACATGTGTTGACCGCCGTTGATCGATAGCGTCGATCCGGTGATGAAGTCTGCGTCATCGGCGACCAGGAATAATACGCCCCGCGCAATGTCCTCGGCATGGCCGAGCCGGCCGACCGGAATCCGTGCGATGATCTTCTCGAGGACCGGCGGCGGCACCGCCCGCACCATATCCGTATCGACGTAACCCGGCGCGATCGCGTTGACGGTCACATGCTTGCTGGCACCCTCTTGAGCCAGCGCCTTGGTGAAACCGTGGATGCCGGATTTGGCCGCGGCATAGTTGACCTGACCATACTGACCGGCCTGCCCGTTGATCGAGCCGATGTTGACGATCCGGCCGAACTCGCGCGACCGCATCCCGCCGATCACGCAATGGCAAAGGTTGAAGCAGGAGCCGAGATTGGTGTCGATGACCTGCTGCCAGGAATCGTGACTCATCTTGTGCAGAGTCGAATCCCGTGTGATGCCGGCGTTGTTCACGAGGATATCGATCGGTCCCAGATCTTCTTCGATCTGGCGCACACCCGCCTCGCAAGCCTCATAGTTCGAGACGTCGAATTTGTAGGTCCGAATGCCGGTGTCTTCCTGAAAGGCCGCCGCCGCATCATCGTTGCCGCCATAGTTGGCAGCGACGCTGTACCCGGCTTCCTTCAAGGCCGTACTGATGGCGGCGCCGATTCCTCGTGTGCCGCCGGTCACAAGTGCCACCCTAGACATCGCTCACTCCCGTTCTAGACACATTGCGATTCCCATGCCGCCGCCGATGCAGAGTGTTGCCAACCCTTTTTTGGCATCGCGGCGTTGCATCTCGTAAAGCAGAGTCGTCAGAATTCTGGCGCCCGAGGCACCGATCGGATGTCCGATCGCGATCGCCCCGCCATTGACGTTCACCTTATCGACATCCCATCCGAGATCCCGATTGACGGCGACCGCCTGCGCGGCGAACGCTTCGTTCGCCTCGATGAGGTCGAGATCGTCGATGCCCCAGCCGGCCTTTTCCAAAGCCTTGCGGCTGGCCGGTATCGGCCCCGTACCCATCACCGCCGGTTCGACCCCGGCCGTCGCCCAAGATGCAATCCGCGCCAGCGGTTTGACCCCGCGCCGTTGCGCCACGTCGGCATCCATCAAGACAATCGCCGCGGCCCCGTCATTGATACCGCTCGCATTACCGGCGGTGACCGAACCTTCGCGGTCGAACGCCGGACGCAACTTGCTAAGGGTTTTGGCCGTCGTGCCATGCCGCGGATACTCGTCGGCATCGACGGTCTTTTCTTCGCGCCGCAGCTTTATGGCGATCGGCACCAGCTCATCGGCAAGACGGCCATCCTTTTGCGCAGCCTCCGCCTTCGCTTGCGAATTCGCGGCAAACGCGTCTTGTTGCTCCCGCGTGATCTGCCAGCGTTCCGCAACATTCTCCGCCGTGTTGCCCATGTGGTAGCCCATCACCGCGCACCACAGCCCGTCCTTGATCATTGAGTCGACAAAGCTGATGTCGCCCATCTTCTGACCGTTGCGGAGATGCGCGACATGCGGCGCATTGCTCATGCTCTCTTGTCCGCCCGCCACGACGACCTCGGCGTCACCCAATCGAATGGCTTGCGAACCCTGCGCCACGCTCCGCAATCCCGAGCCGCAGACTTGATTGATGAGATAGCCGGTCTTGTTCTCAGGTATGCCCGCACTCAACAGCGCTTGGCGCGCCGGATTCATGCCGGTCCCCGCTGTGAGCACCTGACCCAACACAACTTCGTCGACCGCGCCCGGCTCGACTTCCGCGCGTTCCAGCGCCGCCTGAATGGCCTTGGATCCAAGGTCCGCCGCGGACAGGCTCGACAAGGCACCGTTGAAAGCGCCTACCGGCGTGCGAGCCGCACTCGCAATGACAACATCACTCATCTCTTGGCTCTCCCAACCTGCGCGTTAGTTCGTTTCAACTATTCTTCATCAAATGGGTCACAACTACGAGTCCGCAATCCCCGAATCATGTCGCGGCCAGCCAGTCGGCAAGCGGTTGCCAGACCCGCGACCGCGCCCCTGACCCCACCACCATGCCGATATGCCCGAGGGTCGAATGAATGACGGTCGGATCGGGCAGCCCGCCGGCGAGGGCAGCCGCGGATTCCATCGGCACGATCCGGTCTTTTTCTGAGATCACGACAAGGGTCCGACACCCGATCCGGCCTGGCTCCACAGGCTGTCCTTGCACTTGCCATTCACCGCGCACCGGCGTGTTATCGCCATACCATTCGGTCAGGCACGCCCGGGCCACCCCCGCCACCAGCGGCACACCGTCATTCAGCCAGTCCTCCAGGGCCACGAACACCGTCGCCTTCGCGGATTGTTGGTCCATATCGGCGAATCGTATGAACTTCCGCACCGCGGACAGCGGGTCGAGAGTCCAGAACAGCGCCTGAATGATATCGACCGGCAGCACCCCGAGCAGGTCGAGCGCCGGCGCCCACATCTGTGTCGCCCCGGCCAGCGCGGCGGCTTGATCCGCACTGCCGGCTTGGAAGTCCCAGGGCGTCGCCAGCAGCGCCAATGCATTGATATCGTCCGGCCGCAGCAGCGCCAGCGCAACCGCCAGCAGACCACCCATGCAATAGCCGATCACCGGCACCGGCCCACCAGCCTGTTGGGTCGTCCAATCCAGCCCAGGCCCTAATCTGCCGGCGACATAGTCGGATAAGTCGAAGCCGGCTTCGTCGGCGGCGGGCGCCCCCCAATCCACTAGAAACGGCCGAAAGCCGGCGCCTTGAAGCCAGCGCAGCAGGCTCGTCCCGGCGGTGAGGTCCAGCACATAGGCCCGATTGATCAACGACGGCACGACCAGGAGGGGCTGCCCATCGCCGCCATAGTCGAGGATCCGCGTCGTGCCGCTTTGCCAGCCGACTGCCGGTTCAGGCAGCGTGCGCTGGTAGGGATGATTGCGGTAGGCCGCTATGCCTCGCTGAAAGGCATCAAGCCGCCGGCGAACTTCGGCCTCAAGCGCCGCTTGGAGCCTTTCTTGGCCCGGTTCGTCGAGCCCGGCGAGGTTTTGCCGCAAGGCTGTTGCCGCCGCTGTCTGACTCCAGAGCCCGGACCCGCTCTTCCAGGCTGGAAAGGCGCTGTAGGAGCTCATCAAGGCGGTCGTCGCGGTCATCAGGTGCAGGCCCAGGGGCCGTGGTCCCTGCCGGCCCACCGGCTTTGTCGGCACGTGCCCCAACCGGCCCTCCTGCCTGCGCCCAGAAATCCATCATGTTCTTAACATGCGCCGCCCAGACCGGGTGCGTCATGCTTTCCACCATTTCTTCCTGCCACAGATCGAGATAACGCGCCGCGAGTTCCCGATAATCCGGCAAATCAGCCACGTTGGTCACCTAAATGTTCACATTGTTGCAATACAGCATAGGACGTCTAATGTAGGTAATCGACCCAAAGCAAACCCCTCGGGGAAGTCGGGATCATGAGCAAAACGCAGGATGAACCTGTAAAGATCAAGAAATACGCGAACCGTCGCCTCTACAACACAGCATCCAGCAGCTATGTCACTTTGGATGACTTGGCAGCTCTTGTTAAGGATGGCGTGGAGTTTGTCGTCACCGACGCCAAAAGCGGCGAAGACATCACCCGGTCCGTCCTGACCCAGATTATCTTCGAGGCCGAGAACCGGGGCCAGAACATGCTGCCCCTCAGCTTCCTGCGGCAGCTCATCGGGCTTTATGGCGATAGCCTGCAGAACATCGTGCCCAATTATCTTGAACACTCCATGCGAGCCTTTGCTGAGAACGAGAAACAAATGCGCCGGCAGGTCGCCGACGCTATGGGCGGCATGTTCCAGTTCCCGGATGTGGAGCGCATCGGCCAGCGCAACATGGAGATGTTTCAGCGGGCGCTGCAGATTTGGACGCCATTCGCCCCGACGGACGCTCAACCGTCAGCGGCGCCGGACAGCGAACAGGTCAAGGATCAACAGGACGCCGAGACGCTGCGCGATCTGAAGCAACAAATGGACAAACTGCAGGCGCAGATTGAGACGCTGACCAACCGCGCGGCGAAAGACTAGGCGCTGTGCGCCAGCCGCAGCGCTGGCGCGGCGTCGGAACCGGGCAGTCGAACCTCGGGCCGCCCGTAGTGGAAACCCTGCAGGAAGTCGACGCCATAGGCCTTGAGGAAGGACGCTTCCTCCTCGGTCTCAACGCATTCCGCCACCGCCAACAAATCGATACCCTTGGCGAGGCTGACCAGGGTGCGCACGAAGACCTGGTTGTCCGGGTTGTTCAACAGGTCGCGCACAAACGACCCGTCGATCTTCACCATATCGACCTTCAGCGCCCGCAGATGGCGGAACGACGTGAAGCCGGCGCCGAAGTCATCGAGCGCGACCCGACAGCCCAGCGAAGCCAGTGTCCGCACGAACCGCGAGGACTCGTCGATATCATCGAGCGCAACCGTCTCGGTGATTTCGAGGATCAGGCGCTCCGCAACATGGGACCGCCCGGAGAGGTGATCGCTGAGCTGTGCCAGCCACACCGGATCGACAGCCGTCAAGCCCGACACGTTGATCGAAAGCTGTAGCTGCGGGTTCTGCTCCAACGCAGCGAAGCCGAGTTCGAGCACCCGGCGGTCGATCAGCCGCATCAAGCCCATCTGCTCGACCACCGGCACGAACTGGCCAGCCGGCACCAATTGGCCCTCCTCATCGACCATCCGCGCCAGGCCCTCGTGGAACGCCACCTCGCCGGACGATGCATGCACGATCGGTTGGAACGCCAGCTTGATGCGATCGTCCCGCAATGCCTGTTGCACCTGTTCGGCTATCGTAAAATGATGCTTAGTGAGCACCACATGCGACGGCAGATCGCGAAATTCCGCGAAGCTATCGCTACCCAGCCGCATCGCCCCAAGCAATGCACCCTCGGCTTGCGCCACCACATCCGCCGCCGTCCGGGCCGAGGTGGGGAATACTGTGGCGCCCGCTGACGCCGTGATGTGCAGTGGACCGGATAGTGTCGCGACTGCGGTTTCACGCACCGCCGCCAACACGCGCCCCACCACCGAGTGCAATTGGCCATCGGCACAGCGTTTGACTATAACAGCAAACCGATCGAAGCCGACCCGGCCCACGACATCGCCGTCCCGCAGAATGCGGCCCAGCCGGTCGGCCACTGCCAACAGCACGTTGTTTGCCGTTTCGTCGCCGTACACTTGTTCGATCTGCGAGAGCTTGTCGACGGACACCAGCAAGAAGCCGGCCTGATACCCGCCGGCAATGCTGTCCTCGATCACGGCCTCCAACGCTTCGCGCAGCCGCATGCGATTGTAGTGCCCGGTCAGTTCATCGTGGGTGGACAGGAACCGGAGGCGCGCCTCGCTCTCCTTCCACTGGTCGACGTTCGCAATCACGCCACTAACCGCACCGATCGTCCCGTCGGCGCCCAATCGCGGGATCGACCGTTCCCGTACCCAATGAAAATCGCCGTCGTCGGCGCGGACGCGGTAATGGCAATCGAGTGCCGTCCGCCCGTTTGCCGCATTCGACAGCAACATCATCCGCCGTGGCAGATCTTCCGGGTGAATGCGTGCCAGAAACCGTTCGCCGTTGTCGCGTAAGCGCAGATCGCCAAGGCCGATCACGACCTCCGGCTTCCCGGTCCAGACGATCTTGTTCGTCGACAAATCCCAATCGAAAAACAGGTCACCAGATTCGATCAGAATCTGGGCCAGATTTGGAATGGGCGCGGACCGCCGTTCTGACAGCACCTGCGTCACACAACCTCCTACCTGAAGGCTCGGCGTTGAGCCGTATCCGTACCTACGTACGTTTCAGCCGATGAATCGTAGGGGTCGCGCCTTAACAAACGGTAATATTTAGGATCGGGTCAGTACCTGACTAAGTACTAGTCAATACTATTAACCTTAACCCGAAGAGAAACACGAGATGACGCCGATATTACACAAGGAATATGGCCTGCCATTTAATAAAGATGTAACTAAATCGCTAGCAACAGGCGATGGCATTAATGATCTCCAGTGTTTCCGGGCACGACCGCACAATAAGAGCAGTTCAGCCGCGGTCTTCCTCGCATAGCCGGCCCGATCAGCTGGCGGCGGTGCAACCGACTGGTCTTTCCCAACACCCGGGTGACAACGGCCGATCGCATCGTGACGGCCCGGCCGGCGCATTCGTCGCGCAATTGCTGGGCCAGCAAATAACCGCCAAGGACAAACCACCTGCCGGCGCGGTGAAGGGCTACAAGAACGTTCAGCGGCAACAGGTCTTTGCGCCCGGCGCCCAAACCAACCCGCGGTACTTGCGGTTCGTCGACCTGACGGTCTAGCGCCGTTTCATCGCCAGGCGCACCTGCTATTGTCGGGACAAACAAGCTCCTGGGGCACATGCCAACCGACGCCGGCCTCGCCGCGCTGCTCAACCGCGGCCAAAACAATGACAACGCCATCCTGGCGGAGAACCAGCCACCACTGACCTACGCCGGACTGCGCAGCCAGATCGCCGCGTGCGGCGACCAGCTCCAGCACATCGGGATCGGCCCTTCCGACCGGGTGGCGATCGTACTGCCCAATGGCCCCAGAATGGCCACAGCCTTCGTCGCGGTCGCCGCCAACGCCTGCGCAGCACCGCTCAATCCGGCCTATCGCACCGACGAGTTTCGGTTCTTCCTGGAAGACCTGGATGCGACCGCGCTGATTATCGACCCGGCCGAGGACTCGCCGGCGGTCGAGGTCGCCCGGGAACGCGGCATGCACATCCTGGCCCTCGGCCCCGCGCCCGAAAACAGCGCGGCCGGCGCCTTTGCGCTGACGGAACAGCATCGCGCGCCGCCACGGCCGACCCCACCGGCACCGATCGACGCCAGTTTGATCCTCCACACCTCGGGCACCACCTCCCGCCCCAAGATGGTGCCGTTAACAGCCGTTAACCTTTCGGCATCGGCCAACCACATCGCCACGACTCTGCAGTTGGCGCCCGCGGATCGCTGCCTCAACATCATGCCCTTGTTCCACATTCACGGGCTGGTTGGCGCGCTGCTATCGACCCTCTACGCCGGCGCCTCGATCTTCTGCACGCCGGGTTTCAACGCGCTTCGTTTCTTCGGCTCGCTCGCCGACGCCCAGCCGACCTGGTTCACCGCCGTCCCCACCATGCACCAGGCCATCCTGGCCCGCGCTGCCCGCAACGAGAGCCAGGCGCGCGACGCCGGCTTAAGGTTCATTCGCTCATCTTCGGCATCCCTACCCCCGCAGGTGCTGACCGGCCTGGAAGCCGCGTTCGGTTGCCCGGTGATCGAGTCATACGGGATGACCGAGGCCGCCCATCAGATGGCGAGCAACCAACTACCGCCCGGCGACCGGCAAGCCGGCGCGGTTGGCGTTGCGGCAGGTCCGGAGATTGCCGTCCTGGGCGGCGACAACCAACCGGTCCAACCCGGCGCGGTCGGCGAGATCGTCATTCGCGGCCCGAATGTCATGACTGGTTATGTCAATAATCCGTCGGCCAACGAAGGCGCTTTCATCGATGGCTGGTTCCGCACCGGCGATCAAGGGGTGCTGGACCCAGCCGGAATGCTGCGCATCACCGGCCGGCTGAAGGAGATCATCAATC
>JANQOE010000125.1 GCA_028279245.1 Alphaproteobacteria bacterium | reverse complement strand
TGTGGAACTCGCCCCCGCCCCTGCTGACGGGCCTGCGCCGGTCTTCGCGCTGTTCCCCAATCCCGGCATGGTCGACGTGATGATCGCCTCGGAGCTGATGGAGGCCGGCCGGGCGATGGAGCGGGGCTTTGTCACGCCGGACCGCACCACCCTGATCGCCTCGACCCACCGCATCTACGCCATCGGCGAGAAGGCAAGCCCGAGCGATGGCCGGTTCGATGGAGACCGGGTGGTTCAGGCGGCCGACGCGCTGACCAAGACCCAGATCATGTTTGATATGACCGCCGCCGCCCGCGACAACGCCACCACCCTCAATGCGGTGGCCCTTGGCTGCCTCGCTGGGTCCGGCCGGCTGCCGATCTCCCGCGACGCCTTCGAGGACGCCATCCGTGCCAGCGGCAAGGCCGTCGAGGCGAACCTGCGCGGTTTCATCTGCGGCTTCGATGCGGCGGTGTCGACCGGCCGCGACCGCCTGCCCGCGCCACCGGTCAAACGCCGCACCGTTGCACCGCCGGCCGCCGAAGGGCCGATCGCCAGAGTCCGCGAAAGCTACCCGCCCGAACTGCGCGACATCGTGACCGAAGCGGTGGCGCGGCTGACCGAATACCAGAGCCGCCGTCACGCGGCCGCCTACCTGCAACGGCTCGATCGGATCTACGATCAGGAACGTGCCCGCGAGGGCGATGCCTTTGGCTACCAACTAACCAAGACCGCGGCGAAGCAGCTCGCCGTTTGGATGAGCTACGAAGATGTCATCCGCGTCGCCGACCTGAAGACCAGGGCCGCACGTCTGGCGCGGGTGCGCGATGAACTGGGGGTCGACTCGGCGACGCCGGTCAAGGTGACCGAGTTCCTGAAACCCGGCGTTGAAGAGTGGTGCGGCCTGCTGCCGGGCTTTATCGGCAAGCCGGTACTAGGCTGGGCGGAGCGCACCGGCCGGCTCGACCGCTTCAACGTGGCGCTGCACATCCGGACGACGTCCGTCTCCGGCTACCTGACGCTGTTCCTGTTGGGGCGCTTGCGCTGGTGGCGGCCGATGTCGCTGCGGTTCAAGCAGGAGGAACGGGCCATCGAGGCGTGGCTCGACCTGCTGACCCGGGCCCAACGCTTGGACTACCGTTTCGCCGGCGAAGTCGCGGCATTACCCGGCATCCGCAAAGGCTACGGCGAGACCCGCCGCCGCGGCGTCGAGAAATACGACCGCATCACCAACGTCCTGGTCCGCCCGGCCCTCGCCGGTCATCTCGATGCAACCGACGCAACCGAACGACTGACGCAGGCGATCGGCCAAGCCCGCAGCGACGCGGACGACGGCGCGTTCGACGATCTTCTAGGCCAACTCATCGTGCAAAAACAATGCGCCGCCGCCGAGTAGGGCCACGGGCGCTTCAGGCGTCATCCGCGACCCGCCTCGGCTCTGCCGCCGCGTCCAGATCGGCAAGGACCGCCGCGTAGCTTTCCACCGCGGCCTCGCCACGCGGGCTCAGGCGGTAGATCCCGCGAGACTCCCGCTCGAACCAACCATAGACATCGCGCTGCAGGATGGTGGCGGCGCGGTCGACGCCGGTACTAGCGCGCAAGTCGCCGACCTTTGCCGTGCCGGATCGCGCGAGATGCCCGGCGCAGCGCAGCGCGTGCTGGCGGTACACCGTCATCCGCGCACCGTTGGTGCCGCCCACATTGGGATCGCCGACCCGCTGCTGGTACTCCCGCAGTAGCCGCGTCTGACGCCGTTTGTCCTTGCGTGGCTTGTACGGGCCCGGATCCAGCAGCGCTTCAACCCAGGACGACTCGGCTTTCAAATGCACCAGTAACAACCCCAGTCCCAGCATGCGGCACAGTTTGCGGAAGCGCCGCCCCGGGCGGCCGCTCACGCTTTGCGCCGGGAGCGCCACATAGACGGCGTCGGTCACCGCCTGCCGGTCGATCCCCTGAAGCACGAGACCCAGGTTCGGCCGGGTCTTCATCTCGACAATCACCGGCCCGGCATCGTCGCGGCAGGCCATGATGTCGCACGCGCCGACTTCGGCTTTCACCTCGTAACCCTGGCCGGTCAGGAATGACTTCAACGGCGGGTACAAGTCCGATTCCTTCAGACGCTCCATCAGGCCACCCTCGGCAACGGAATTGAGTCGCACAACCACGGCGCCGCGCCGGAATAACTCAATATGCACACTTGCTGCTACTAATGACGGCAAGAAGCGACGGAGACACCGTGACCTTCAAGCACCGTTTGTTCCGGCTCATCGAAGCGGGCAGCCCCGGCGACCCGCCGAGCGTGTTGTTCGACATGTTCATGGTGTTGCTGATCGTCACCAACGCGCTGGCCGCGGTTCTGTCGACCGTCGGCTCGATCGAAGCGCGTTTTGCCGGACCGCTCCATGTGTTCGAGTTGGTCTCGGTCGCCATCTTCACGCTGGAGTATCTGGCGCGGCTCTGGGTCTGCCGGGAGCATGTCTACTTGCGGGACGACGGACCGGTGCTGGCGCGTCTGCGCTTCGCCGTGCAGCCCTTGTCCATCATCGACCTGCTAGCGATCTTGCCTTTCTATTTATCGCTGCTGCTGCCGCTCGGCGGGGCCGACTTCCGGGTACTGCGACTGCTGCGGTTGCTCCGCCTGTTGAAGCTCGCGCGCTATTCGCCGGCGATGGCGACCCTCGGCCGGGTTCTGTACTCCGAAGGGCGGGCGATCGCCGCGGCGGCTCTCGTCATGTTGTGTTTGATCGTCGCCGCCGCGACCGCGCTCTACATGGTCGAACGTGTGGTCCAGCCCGACTCCTTCGGCAGTATCCCGGCGGCGATGTGGTGGGCCGTCGCCACGTTGACCACGGTCGGCTACGGCGACGTCACACCGGTCACCGGCCTCGGCAAGGGCCTTGGCGCGCTCGTGATGATCATGGGCGTTGGGATGTTCGCACTCCCCATCGCCATCATCTCCTCCGGCTTCGCGGACGAAATCCACCGGCGCGATTTTGTCATCACCTGGGGGACGGTCGCGCGCGTGCCCGTATTCTCGCGTTTGGATGCGCTCGCGGTTTCGCGCATCGCGTCCTTACTACGTGCACGCATCGTTCCACCGGGACAAACTATCGTTCGGCGCGGCGAACCGGCTGACGCGATGTATTTCATTGCATCAGGCGAAGTGGAAGTTCTGCTCGATCCGGACCCGATCTATTTGCGTGAGGGCGAGTCCTTCGGTGAGATCGGCTTATTGAGCAAAGACGCCGAACGCACCGCGACCGTGCGTGCCTCGACACGCTGCCGGCTGATGGTCCTGGAGTCCGAGGACTTCCAAGAGCTGATAGAAACCGATACGGACCTGCGCAATGCGATCCAGCGCATCGCCGACCAGCGCGTCGGTGAACTAGGCGGCGAGCACGACCAGCGCGGCGAGCAGCGCCCCGAGCGCAGCTAGAAAAGCGAGGGTCGACATCACCGCAGAATAGAGTGCGGCACGTCGCGTCTTGCGGACCAAGCGTTCCATCTCTTGCGCTGCCGGTCCGGCGGGGTGGACAGCGCCCATCTGCGGGCGGGGTGCTCGGGGCGCGGCGGGTGCGCGCGGCGGTTCCGGTGCCAGGCGAAGATGTTCGGCAGCCGGCGCGGCGGCGGGCCCAGCGCTCGGATACGGTCTATGGGAGAGCCGTTCCAGCTCGTCGAACTCGGCTTCGAAATCCTCGGCGGAGCGGTGAGACGGGCCGACCGAAGGCTGTCTGGTGTCTTTCCGTGCTGCCATTCTGAACATTCTCCGCATCCTCGACTCTTAAGATGAGCACCCCCGTCGAAGCCGACAAGTATGCTCACAATGGCTATCCCAAAGGGGAACTCTGGCAGACCCAGCCGCTGCCAACACCCCGCAGAATTGCAGCGTGACTTTGGCGAACTCTTGGCCCCGACGCGGCGCTACTGTGGCACCCCGCCGGGTGCGGTACCTATGGCGGTGTCCGTGCCGCGTTTCGGATACCGCCACGTGATAACCTTCATGCTTGCTTTTGCGCAAACTCGTGCAACCAGTAATCGCGCAAGCTTGCTCCACCTGATCTCAGGAGGAGCACAGCATGTTGTCGCGTGTATCGACCGGTCTTGCAATTGCCGCGCTGATGACAACACCGGCTTTCGGCACGGAGCGGACGCCCGAAGAGCTCGGTGGGGCCGTTCAGGATATCTTTCGGGAGAATTGCGTGGCCTGTCACGGCGCCGCCGGGGATCGGCTCTTAGAGCAGGCGCCGGTCGGCTTCGACTATGTGTTGGATCTCGACAGGCTTGCACACAGCGCCAAGCTGGTCCGGCCCGGCGATCCGGACGGGTCCCGGCTCTACAGCCTGATCCGTAACGATCAGATGCCGTTCGGCGCGGCTGATGCACCTGAAATGCAGCTATCCGACGCCGACAAGGAAACCGTTCGGCAGTGGATTGTGGCGCTGGCCGGTGCCGCGTCTGCTGATCGACCGATCATCACTCACGGCGACATTCTGGACTTCATCTACACTGACAAACAGGCGATGACCGAGGCGGAATGGCGGGACGCCCGCTATTTCAGCCTGGCGCATCTGCACAGTGCCGGCGAGTCCGCCGCCAACATGGAGATCTACCGCCAAGCCCTGGCGAAACTGCTAAACAGCCTGTCGTGGCAGCCCGACGTCGTGCCGGTCGAAGCGATCGATCCCCAGCAGACAGTCTTCCGGGTGCGGCTTAGCGACCTCGGCTGGCGCGAGCGCGACTGGCGGCGCCTGGTCACCTTCAATCTCAACGAACTGATCGTGAAGAAGGCGACCTACAGCGTGCAGCCGGCCTTCAACCTCCAGGACATCTATGACGAAGATGCCTCCGATGTCGCCGCCGGCCGGCGGGCGCGTGCCGCGCTGCACGAAAGTGGGCTGGAGACGCTGTACATCAAGGCCGACTGGTTCGTCTACGCGGCCTCCCATCCGCCGCTCTATCACGACCTGCTGCGCCTGCCCGAAACGATCGGTGGGCTCGAGCGCTACCTTGGCATCGACCGCGAGGACAACATCCGCCAGCACCGCGTCGCGCGCGGCGGCGTCTACGACTCTGGCGTCGGCCTCAACAACCGATTGATCGAGCGCCACGAGACCGAGTTCGGCGCCTACTGGATTTCCTACGATTTTGCTGAGGACCCGGACGAGTCGATCAAGGATCTGTTTCAGCGTCCGTTGGGCCCCTATGGCTTCGGCCGCTACGTCTTCGTCGAAGACGGCGGCGAGGTGATCTTTAATCTACCGAACGGCTTTCAGGGCTACATGTTGGCGACCGACGAAGGCTTCCGGATCGACACCGGCCCGCCCAACATCGTCCAGGACCGGACCCACCCGGTCGACAGCACCATCGTCAACGGCGTGTCCTGCATCGCCTGCCATTCGAACGGCATGAATCTGATGCGGGACGAGGTGCGGCCCTATGTCGAGGGGTCCGGCATGTTCCCGGCGGATGTCGTGGCGGAGGTTCGGGCCCTGCATCCAACCCATGACGTGTTCGATGCACTGCTCCAGCAGGACATCGACATGTTTCATGCGGCGCAACGGCGGGCCGGCGTCGACCCGACACTCCGGGATGCGCAGAATCGGGAACCGGTGGCGGCGCTGATTGAACGCTTCCTCCGTCCCCTCGACCCGGTGCTCGCCGCCGCTGAGTTCGGCATGACGCCGGAGCGTTTCATGGCCGCGATCGCCGATGATCCGGCATTCGCCGACATCCGGACCCGGTTCGCGCTGACCGGTCTGCCGCGTCAATTGTTCGTCCGCGAGTTCGCGAGGTTGGCCGAGGCGATGCCCCCGGCGGGCGAGACCAACCAGGAGGTGGCGCGGGGCCGTTGATCACCGGGGCGGCTTTCGCAAACGCGTTGCACTCCCTTGCGGTGCCCCTGTGTCGGCTGCCACGCTGTGGCCGTGGAGAAGAGGGTAAACGAGGCTTGTGATGGCCATCCGCGCGGGCGCCAGCGGCTTTAGCTACAAGGCTTGGAAAGGCATCTTCTACCCGGCCGACCTGCCGGACGCGGAGATGCTGAGCTTTTATGCCGCCGAGCTCCCGACCGTGGAGATCAACAACACCTTCTATCGGATGCCGAAGGCGGCCGTGCTGGAAGGCTGGGCGGAGAAGACGCCGCCGACGTTCCGCTTTGTCTTGAAGGCCTCACGGCGCATCACCCATCAACTGAAGCTCGAAGACACCAAGGACGCCACGGACTACCTGTTTACGACCGCCCAGGTGCTGGGCGACCGCCTCGGCGCCGTCCTGTTTCAGCTACCGCCCTACCTGCGGAAAGATGTCGATCGCCTGTCGGGCTTCCTGGCAACCCTGCCCGACGATGTGCGGGTGGCAATGGAGTTTCGCCACGCGTCCTGGCTGGACGACGAGGTGTACGGACTGCTGCGCGACAGAAACGTTGCGCTGTGCCTGACCGAGGTGGATGAGGCGGCGAAGTGTACACCGTTCGAAGCCACTGCCGACTGGGGCTATCTACGGCTGCGCAAAGCCGACTACGACGATGCGGCCCTCCGCGACTGGGCACATCGCATCAACGCCGGAACCTGGCAAGACGCCTACCTATTCTTCAAACATGAGGACGGCGCCCACGGCCCGGACTTCGCAAAGCGCTTTCTGGCCCAGTGCGGCTGATGCACGAAGAACTCCTGCGACGTGCCGGCACGGTGCGCTGAGAACGTCTAGTCCCCGGGAACGCCACCGCCTGGCACCGGGATGAATTCACCACGTAGCCATCGTGCTGAGCCGCTAATTCCGCGTTGAGTTTCAAGACGGGCGGGAGAGCCTGATCGTCCCGGTCGCGCCAAGCCAGGTGGATTGGACAGAGACTTTGCTCGGAATAGACGCAAGGGCGACTGTAGACGTCATGCAGTCGAATAGACTAGCCCGAACGTACCGGTAACCAATGGTGTTTGCTTCGTCAGAGGTATCAATCGAAACGAGTATTTCTATACAATCTAAAAGATTAGAAAAGAAGTAATTAGCAACTGAAGTGGATTGAAGGACGGTTTGAGGGAACAGCTATGAGAAGAGTTCTTAAGGCGATATTTGGCAGATACTCGGGCCAAGCCAGGCAAAAGCGTCGTGAGATGTTCCACGACAATTTCTCAATAACGTCAACCACTCGGATTCTTGACCTAGGCTCAGGGCCTGGCGATCATATTGCCACGCTCTTGGCCGGAACAGATTACAGCCCATCCAACGTCTACATCGCGGACATCAACAGAGCCGCTGTAACAAGCGGCGCACGCAAGTACGGTTTCCAAGGCGTCGCGCTCGATGGAAGCGGTGCGTTACCTTTCCCTGATGGCTTTTTTGACATCGTGTTTTGCTCCTCGGTGATTGAGCACTACACAATCCCCAAGTCGGAGATTTGGAATGTCCGGTCGGGGTCAGACTTCGAGATGGAGTCATGGCGAAAGCAGCGACAGTGCGCGCGCGAAGTGGAACGCGTCGGCCGACAGTATTTTGTCCAAACACCCAACAAGTGGTTTCCAATTGAGAGCCACACCTGGTTACCTTTGGTCGGTTACATACCCCGCAGCCTTTTGCTGCCAGTACTGCGTGTTACGAACCGGATCTGGGTGAAGTCGACACAACCGGACTGGCATCTACTCAACAGGCGGCAAATGGGTCAGCTCTTCCCAAGTGCAAACATCCTGCTGGAGAAGTCGATCGGCATAACAAAGTCACTGATCGCGGTTAAGTCTTTGGCAAATCACTCGGCATGAGCCGAGCAAAACGTGACAGACTGTGGTCAGCACCCGTCAACCGCCGCACCGCTCTTGGCGTGGTATCAGTTTCTGTCGTGTCCCTGGCCGTATGGGCCGGTGGACGAAAATGGGCTCTAGCGGACGTCGGCTTACCAAGCCCCGAGGACGCTTTTGTGCCGCGCAAGCGCGCGGCATTCACGAGCCTGCCGCCGGACGCAGAGCGTGGCTTGGACTGGAAGGTGCCGGCGGGGGCGCCGTTCGACCTTGGTAGGGTTCGTAACGGCCAGACTGTAGCGCTAGAGACCGGCGGCACCTGGTCGTTCGAATCCTCGCCCAACCTTGCGGGTCGCCGGGGCGTATCGATCACGGCTTACGGAGATCGCAACAAGCCCTGGCCACTCGTGAGTGCCAGGCGTGGTGTGTTCACCTTGAAAGACTGCCGCGACTGCACAGTCGAATACCTCGAAGCGGCAGGTTTTCCCGACAATTGTTGGCAGGCCTTCGATTCCACGAACATTTCGTTTCGGTACTTGTTGGGACGGGACAGTGGCCGCGTCCGCGGTTCGCTACCGAGTTCCGGAAACCGTGGACACGCGTTCAGCGTCCGGGGAAGAAAGACGCGCAATGTGACCCTGACGGCTTGCGAGGCCTTCGGGATGGCCGCGGATGGTATCCAGTCAAATCCCGATGCAACACGGGCGCATGTCGAAATGAACGGCTGTTACTTCCACGACAATATCGAGGACGCGGTTGACATCAAGGCGGGCAACTTCCGCATCACGGACTGTTGGCTGATGAACAATGGGTCAAAGGCTCTAGTGATGCATGGCAACGCCGGTACCGTCCATGCCACCCGAACGTTGTTTTCCGGGTCGCGTCTGAACGATGGTGTGTATATCGATGGCGCCCGGAAGCGAATGCGGCTGCACCGACTAGAAGGAAGCATGGTTTTCGAAGATTGCGTCATGGAAAACAATGCAAAGTGGGGGTTGGTCATCAAGCGCACCTCCGCTGATGTCGTGCTGCGGCGGACCCGGCTGAGCCTGAATGGTTCGGGTGGCTGGAACTCCGGCGTTGGGCACACTGGACAGGTGTACGTCGAGTAAGCCGCACTCTTCCGCACATTTTGTTGCCTTTTGTGAGGAAGATAGGGCCGTAACCCGTTCCTAACCAAGTTACCGCCACCGTGGACCGAACCCAGGCGGGAGTGACCCGATGTTGACAGGTTTGGTTCGGCTTTCCGGCATGGTCGTCGCGCCGGCCATGTTCGGGATCCTCTTGAACGAGATCATCATTCGTTATCATGGTGCCGGCGCCAGCAGTCTCGACATCGTGGTCCAGTACCTCCGCGAGGCGATACAGCGTTTCGGTGCCTAGCCGGGTGCCCGCTGGGCCCACACTTTGCCGCATCAATGCTCCCCCAATGCCTCCCGGCGCTGCTTAGGGTGGTTCGCAGGCGAGGCATCCGGGGGGAGGCATGCTTGCGAGTAAGTGGGTTGAGCCATCGGTAGCTGCGGCGCCGGTTGGTGAGAGAATTGTCACGCTGGCCGACGTTCGGCGGCGTTTACAGAGCCGACATGCAATGGCGGGGCGGCGCCCGCCTGAAACGCCGACCGTCCACAATCTGCCACCCTTCCTGCAGGAGGTCAGGAACCAGGCCGTCGTGCGGGAACGCGGCTCAGATTGGGTGCAGTTGGCCCGTTTCTCGGGCATTGTCTGTGGGCTAATGCTGCTGTCTTGGGTCGCTTGGGACTCCACGCCGCCGTTGGAGTGGCTACGGGCGGTCGGCCCGCCCGCTCTGGAAGAGGTAAGCAGCATCTCCATTTCGGCCGCCGACAGGCCAGCCGGTTGAACCCTATTCCCTGCATGCTCGTTGTTCACTAGTCTGTGTCCTCCGGGCCGGGGCCAAACCTTGGTCTCGGCCAAAATCAAGGGAGGACAGATGACTATCCTGAAGAGACACATCGCCGTCCCGGCGATGGCATTGGCAACTATGTTCGGAGCCGGCACGGCGTCCGCCTTGGACATCAAGTCGAGCGACGTGCATCCAATGGGCTATCCGACCACGGATGCCATCCAGTACATGGGCGAACTGCTCAACACCTGGACCAGTGGCCGGATCAACATCCAAATCTTCCACTCGATGCAGCTCGGTGGCGAGAAGGAAGCCCTGGAACAGGTACAGCTCGGCGCGCTGGAAATGACCCGCGTCAGTGTTGGCGTTGTCGGCCCGATCGTTGAGGAGTTCAACGCCTTCAACCTGCCGTACTTCTTCCGCAGCACCGACCACATGCACAAGGTTGTGGACGGTGAGATCGGCACCGATCTGCTGAACAAGCTGGAAGCGGGCGGCCTCATCGGCCTGGGCTATATGGATGCGGGTTCACGTTCGTTCTACAACAACGTGCGCCCCATCAACTCGCTCGAAGATCTGTCGGGGTTGAAGCTGCGGGTTATGCAGAACCCGATCTTTGTTGAGATGGTGAACGCCCTCGGCGGCAATGGCTTGCCGATCGCGTTCAACGAACTCTACACGGCGATGCAGACGGGGGTGGTTGACGGTGCCGAGAACAACCCGCCGTCTTACGAGTCCGGCAAGCACTACGAGGTTGCCGGCTACTACACGCTCACCGAGCATCTGATGGTGCCGGAGATCTTCGTCTTCTCGAAGAAGGTCTGGGACACGCTGGATCCGTTGGACCAGCAGCTCATTCGCAAGGCGGCCGCGCTCGCCGTGGAACGCGAACGCGAGCTTTGGGCCGCGCGTGAGCAGGCGTCGCTCAAGATCCTCGAAGAACAGGGCATCGAGGTCATCAGAGAAATCGACAAGACGCCCTTCATCGAGGCGACCGAACCGGTGCGTGCGGAATTCGGCGGCGAGTTCGCCGATCTGATCGCCCGTGCTAGCGCTGTCGAATAGCACCCAACAATAATACCTCCCGTGATTAGGCCGGCGTGGATTGGGGAATCCACGCCGGCCATCTTGTATTTTTAAGCGAGCTGCCTTGGGGGGGCCGATGCGCGCTGTCTACACGGGACTGATGGAGCGCCTGTACTGGGTCTGCATCGGCATTTGTATTGTCTCGGTCACCGTCATGACCGGGCTGATCTTCACTGGTGTTGTGATGCGGGTCGGTTTCTCGACAGGAGCCCGCTTCGCCGAGCCCATGTCCATATTTTTCGCGGTGCAGCTCACCATGTACGGCGCCGCCGCCTGCTACCGGGCCCACATCCATCTGCGGCTCCAAGTCTTCGTCAAGATGTTGAGTATGCGCCTGCAGCACGGCGCGGAGATCATCGTCCAACTCCTCATGGGGACCATCGCCGTGCTGATGATCGTCTTCGGCATCAGCCTCACCCAGACCACCTGGTTCCAGTCCTACCCTGAGTTTGAGTATGTGAAGGTGGGGCTCGTCTATTCCGCCATCCCGGGCAGCGGCATCGTGACCCTGCTCTTCGTTATCGAGGCGCTGTTCTTCCGCCGGATGGAACTCGTGCCCGACGAAGAACTCCAACGCGCGGTCGAGCACACTGAGGAGGAAGAGCGTCTCCTCGCCGCCGGCAGCAAAGAACACCGACTCTAGGGGGAGGGCATGGGGGGCACATTCGGTCCGATCATTCTGTTGGGCAGCCTGTTCGGTCTGCTGATCTTTGGTATGCCGATCGCCTACGCGCTCGGCCTCTCCGCCGTCATCACCGCGATATTCGCCGGCGTCCCACTCGAAGCCGTGTGGCTCAAGGTATCGGACGGTGTCGACAACTTCGCGCTGCTCGCGATCCCCTTCTTCGTCTTTGCCGGCGCCTTGATGGCCGAGGGCGGTATGGCATGGCGGCTCGTGGCCTTTGCCAACATCTTCGTCGGATGGGTGCGCGGCGGCCTGGCGATGGTGAACGTGCTCGCCTCGATGTTTTTTGGTGGGATTTCCGGCTCATCGGTGGCCGACGTGTCGTCGATCGGCTCGATCATGATTCCGATGATGAAGAAGCAGGGCTATGACGATGATTTCTCGGTGAATGTGACGATCACTTCGGCGACTCAGGGCATCGTCATTCCACCGAGCCACAACGCCATCATCTACTCCTTCGCCGCCGGCGGCACCGTTTCGATCGCCCAGTTGTTCCTTGCCGGAATCATTCCGGGAATACTGATCGGCATCGCCCTGATGGTGCTCGCCTTTATCGTTTCGTCGAAACGAGGCTACCCGAAGGGACGTGTCGTCAGCCGGCGTGAAGCGCTGAAGATCACCTGGGAGGCCCTGGCGGGTCTGTTCACCATCTTCATCATTGTCGGCGGCGTCATTGGCGGGTTCTTCACGCCGACGGAGTCGGCCGCCGTCGCCGTGGTCTGGGCGTTCTTCGTAACGATGTTCATCTACCGCGATCTCAAGTGGAAGGAACTGCCGCGGATCCTCCACAACACGGTGAAGACCGTGGCGATGGTGATGATCGTGATCGGCTTCGCCTCAGCCTTCGCCTTCATGATGACGCTGATGCAGATGCCGGCGAAGGCCACGGCTTTCATGCTGGCTCTGTCTGAAAACAAGATCGTGCTGCTGATGATGGTCAACGTGATGTTGCTGGTTCTCGGTACGTTCATGGACATGGCGCCACTGATCTTGATCTGCACACCGATCCTGCTGCCGGTGATGCAGGCGGTGGGTGTGGACTCAGTACACTTCGGCATCATCATGTTGCTCAACCTGGGCATTGGGCTGGTCACGCCGCCGGTCGGCACAACACTGTTCGTGGGCTCTGCCATCGGCAAGGTACCGATCGAACGGGTCGCCCGGAGCCTGTGGCCGTTCTGGCTGGCGATGCTGGCCGTGCTATTGGCGGTCACCTACGTACCGGCACTGGCGCTCTGGGTGCCGAGTCTGCGCTACGGTTAGGGTCCGTCCGGACCTAGACAGCTTCCGGATGCCGCGCTACCCAGTTCGCATGTTGGGATTTCGGATCAGGCCCGTCCCGCAAGTCGTTGCAGCGACTCTCTTCTTGGCTGCGACGCCGGCCGGTGCCCTGACTCTCGGCGAACTGCTGGAGATGCCAGACGAGTTGCGATTCCCATATGTACTTGGGTTGGCCGACGGCTTCGTCGCCGGCCAGCCGGATATCGCCGCCCGCAACTTCCTCAGTGACTGCATCACGCGTTTCGGGATGCAAGAATTCCATGACGAACTTCAGCGTCAAATGCGTGAGAACCCCGGCATGGTCGAGATGGACACCGGTCTGGCGGCCCGGATCATCATCGGCGGCCTTTGCGAAGATTTATAGGGCGGGCGCGTGTACCCCAGCGGCGGAGACCCCCGGATATGACAATGGTCGTCTGCGTCGGCGTCGCGGTGATCGACCACATCTACGGCGTACCGGCGATCCCGCGGGAGCCGGTGAAAGTTCTGGCGAATTCGTATGAAGAAGCCGGCGGCGGCATGTCGGCGACCGGCGCGGTCGCTATCTGTCGCCTCGGCGGCCAAGCGGCGATGTGGAGCCGCGTTGGCGAGGATGACATCGGGCAGCGGGTCATTGCCGGGCTGGCGGCTGAAGGTGTGGACACCACCGGCGTCCGCGTTTTCGCCGGCCATCAATCCACCCATGCCACGGTCTTTGTCGATCCCCAGGGCGAGCGGCTGTTGGCGGGTTACCGCGACCTCACGGTGCCGGACGATCCGGCGTGGCTGCCTTTGGCGGACCTGGCCCAGGCGGATGCGGTGCTGGCCGATTCCTCATGGCCAGAGGGCGCAATCGCCGTTTTGCGCGCCGCCCGGGAGCGAGCGCTGCCGAGCGTCTTGGATTGCGACATGGCGAGCGACCCACAGATGACGGACGTGATCGCGCTAGCCTCTCACACCATTTTCTCCCAACCGGCTCTGCAGGAGTTTTCCGGCGAGACGGACCCCGGCGTCGGCTTACGGGCCGTCGTCGGCAGAGCCGGCGGCCTGATCGGCGTCACGGCTGGCGAGGACGGCTTCTATTGGCTGGACGATGAGGCAAGCCTGCGGCACATGCCCGCCCCGCAGATAGACGTCGTCGACACCCTGGGTGCGGGCGACGTCTTCCACGGCGCTTACGCGCTGGCCTTGGCGGAGGGTGCAGATCCCGAGCATTGCGCGCGTTTCGCCACCGCGGCGGCGGCTCTCAAATGCACCAAGCCCGGCGGCCGCAACGGCGCCCCAACCCGGCGCGAGGTCGAGGCTTTCCTGCAACAAGCCTAGGCTATTGGCCGTGCTCGACGGAGAAGACGTTGCCGCCATGACGATCCACACCGCGCGCCAGCCAGATCGGTCGGTCCCCAAAGTTCGCCGACCGCGTGTCGTCGGGACGTCCCTTCAGACCGCGGTCGAACAGCGACGTCGACGGCATGTAACGAAGCGCAACACCCGCCCGCCGTCGCCCCGAGGTGTTTGGTGCCGATCCGTGAACCATGTAGATGTCGTGCAGCGATAGCTCGCCGGGCTCGAGCACGATGTCGACCGCGGTGTCCGCATCAAACTGATCCTCGTCCAGTTCTTGGATCAGGGCGAGGTTGGCATCCCGGTTCTCGTGATGCCGAAAGACCGTTTGGCACGTGTGCGAGCCCGGTATGACCCGCATACACCCATTGTCCGGGCCCACCCGGTCCAGGGCGATCCATACCGTACAGGTTGCCAGCGGGCGGATCGGCCAATACTGGCCATCTTGGTGCCAGGGCACCGCCAGCCCGATCTCGCCAGGCTTGCAGAAGATCTGACAACCCCAAAAGATGATGTCCGGCCCGATCGCCGATTCCACGAGATCCAGGATTTGCCGATCCAGCGCTAGGTCAAGAAAGGCCGGGTGGCCACGAATGCCGTCCGGATTGTTCTCGACGATGTGGGCGCAACGCAGGGATTCCTGCCGTACGCCAGGGTTCGCCTCGATGACCTGGACAAGAGCGGCTTGCAATGCGGCAACGCGGTCCGCCGCCAATCGGAATGCCGGCACGAGGTAGCCCTGCTCGCGGTAGCGGAGCAGCTCCGCGGGGGTCAGTTGAACACGCGTTGTTGCGTTGGCCATTTCCTAGGTTATCGCAAAGCCTCGACCCTGATCGGATCGCCATCTCGCACGCCTGCGAGCTGTTTCACATCCCCGTTCGTACGGGCCCAGATGTTCGCGGGCGAAGCGAGACGGATCTCCTTACCGCGCGAGGCGGGAGTGGGCCCGAACCCGATGGCGATACTATCACCCGCGACCCAAAACGCGATCTCACCAGGATCGATGACGGTCTTGGCCGTCGTTTCCTGTTCGGCGTGCACCGGTGTGGCGAAGTAGACTTCCTCGCCCCAGGTTTGCGCCGAAGACTCGAAGGGTAGCGCGTCGAAGATCGCGTCGGCTGTCGCCGTGTCGAATAATTCGGCGGTCAACACGACGTCGCCGACGGTGATTTTTACTCTGCGCATGTTCGCCCCCCTTTATGGCCCGCAGGCTAGTCCCAAAGGACCAATGGGTCTACCCGCGCTGGCCGACACAACGGGGCGCACACGATCAGAGTGTAGTCTTTGTGCCCTGCGCGTTGGCATCGTAGACCGCCGCCTCCGCGCGCAAGTTGGCGAGATAGTCGCGGCCCGTGTTGTGCACCGGCGTGCCGGACGTCAGGTGCGCCACGACATGCTCCTGCAATGCATAGACACAGTCTCCGCCGAAGCCGGTGTTGCTCCACGCGTAGCTGATTTCGCCTTCGTCGTTGCTGCCATGGGCTCGGAAAAACAGGCGGCCGTCACCGTCCAACCTCAAGGTCCCGGCCGAGCCTTCGATGGACATTTCGCCCATGGTTAGCCGCCGGTTCTCGGCGGCGTGGTCCGACAATCGGTTGCCGTCGAACAGCGCGCGGGCGCCGGACTCGAAGTTCATCAGAATGATGCCGGCATCCTCTCCCACAATCGCCGGGTTCAGCCGGTTGAGTTGCGCAAACACGCTGGTGGCTTCACCGAGCAGAAAGCGGAAGACGTCGATGAGGTGGATCGCCGTCTCGTGAACCAGAAACCGCTCCATCTGCTGGAAATAGGGCTGGCGGGCCAGGTAGGCGTCCGGACCCTGTCCGTCGCCGGGCCGCAGGCGAAAGGTCGCCTGATAGATCTCACCGAGCCGGGCCTGCTCTATCACCCGCTTGATCTCGCGATGCCAGGGCTGGAACCGGAAGTTCTCATGAACGACAAGCAAGGTGTCGGCCGCTGCAGCTCGCTGTACCGCCAGCTCCGCCTCATCGACGGTCTGGCAGAACGGCTTCTGGCAGATCATCGGGATCCGCCGTTCGGCCGCCGCGGTGATGTAGGCCAGATGGGTCACGGGCGGGGTGATGATGTCGACCAGATCCGGCTTCACCGCATCCAACATCTCTTCGAAATCCTGGAAGGGCTGCGTATCGTAGTTTCGTCCGGCAGTTTCGGCGTTCTCAAGCCCGCGGCTGCAGATACCCGCGAGGGTCACGCCGGGCATGCGGGTCCACGCTTCCAGGTGAAATTGGCTGAAGTAGCCGGTGCCAACCGCCGCGACGCGCAGTCCCTGGTCGTTCGAACTCATATGGCCAGTGGCCCCAAGTCAAAGTCCCAATGCGGCATTGGGAGTCCCGCGATCGGCAGGTGGAGCCGGAAGATGTGATCGTTGAGCAGACAGCCTAGAAAACCTGAACGCAGGTCGGGCCCACCGAAGGCCATGTTGGAGATGTTACCGAACGGGCTGCGGCCGACCGTACTGAGATGCGGTCCGTCCAGTTCATTCGCATGGTAAGCGTCCTCGACGGTGGCGACATGCTGCGGGTCGCCGCCATCGAGCACGGTATCGACCGTTCCGTCCGGCGCCACCCGCAACAAGCGATTGCTGACGATACTCGTGATCCAAAGACCGCCATCGACGTCCAAGGCTAAGCCATCCGGGAACACGCCCGATCCGAACGCCGCAACGACCTGCTTGTTTGTCAGTTGGCCATCGTCCTCGATGTCGAACGTGCTGATCCGCCGGCCGAAGGTCTCGTTAACGTACAACCGCCGGCCGCTCTGATCGATCGCGCATTCATTAGTGTAGCCGAGGTTATCGGCGACAACGCGTGCCTCGCCACCATCGAGGAGCACAATAAAACCATCCGCATGGTCACCACGGTAGCCGCGCGTCCGCGGCCGCAGCCGCGTGCTGACGGTGACCCACAACCGGCCCTTTGCATCGGCAAGCACGAAGTTCGTCGGCGGCAGTGGCGCGCCGTCCACTTCGGTCAGCACCGGGGTACAGGTACCGTCGGCAGCGAGCCGATAGACGCCGCCGTCGGTCTCCCCAAGATGCGCGACCAGAAATGAACCCCCGTCCAACAGCGCGATCCCGTTGGGCCGCAGCGGTTCAGCGCGTCCCTTCGCCAGCACGTGCCGGATGGTGCCGTCGGGTTCGATAATACTGACTCCACCAGGGTCGTCCCAACACGGGGCGAACAGCAGGCCCGTGCGGTGGGCAACCACGCACTCCGGGCGATTGAGGCCGTGGCCGACTTCCGTGACCTGGTCGCGGCGGATCGCTTCGAAACGCCCCACGCGATCAGACTCGCGTCAACTGATGTTTCCTAAGGGCATCCAGCATCAGCGTCATGGCACGCCGCCGATGCGCCCGCTGGATTTCGTGCGCGGCATTTTCGTCATGATTGCGAATGGCGTTGACGAGTGAGCGGTGATCCGCCGTGGATTCAGTCGGCGGCGGCCGCAATCGCAGCGTGGTCAGGCGGGCCCGGTGACATTGATCGGCCAGCGAGCGGCCAATCCTGGCAAGCCGGTCGTTGCCGCAGTGGTCGAGCAGCAATCCGTGAAAACGGGCATCGGCTGCCGCCCATCCGTCGAGGTCGTCGTTGGCCAACGACTCCTCCATCTCATCGGTCGCCGTCTCCAGTTGCAGAATCTCTTCCGAGTCCGGACCGAGCCGGCGCCCCGCCAACAGCTCGGCGGCGGTCGCTTCGATGCAGTAGAGCAACTGATAGATTTCCCGCATGTCATCGATGGAGATGTGCCGGACGCGCATGCCGCGTCGCGGTATGACTTCGACCAGACCGTCGTCGTGCAAGCGAATGAGCGCTTCCCGCACCGGGGTTCGGCTCATGCCGAAACGTTCCGCGATTTCTTGTTCCAGCGCCTGATAGCCCGCCGGCAACTCGTTATTGAGGATCATCTTCTTCAGACGTGTATAGGCCGTGGTGACGCGCGATGCGCGCTGGGCTTCATTGTTGCGAGAGTTGACCTGATTTGACGTGCCGACGTCGGCCATCCGTGTCCATAACGTATTCAACCACTGGCGGTATCCAGTTCAGTTCTGCAAGGCAGGCCAATATCACCCCTTGTTTTCCGGGGTTTGGCCGAGTTCGTGACCGGACCGCTTGACCAACAATGTATACATAAACTAGTTTGAACATCAAGTGTCGCCCTGCCTTGGGTGACATCACGGCCCGAAAAGCTGTCGTTCCGCCCGTCTGGTTGTTTGTCGTACGATGTGGTTCTGTGCGGCAGAGCCCCGCCGAATGGGCAGCGCGGTGGTGTCGAACCTTCTTGGAGAGATCATGACGAACAATGCGGCGTTCTCGATTGCCGTATTCCCCGGTGATGGCATTGGCCCTGAGGTGATGGAACCCTGTTTGGGTCTGCTGAACGAGATGACCGAGCAGATCGGCGGCTTCGCCCTGTCCTTTGCCAGCCACGAGGCCGGCGCCGAACTCTACCAGCGGACCGGGTCGGCAATGCCGGACGAAACCTGGAAAGCGGCGGAAGAGGCCGATGCAATCCTGCTCGGGGCCATTGGGCATCCGGAAATCAGATATCCCGATGGCCGGGAGATCGCCCCCCAGGTCGATATGCGGGAGCAATTCGAGCTGTTTGCTGGCGTCCGGCCAGTCCGCACCTATCCGGGAATGCCGGTGCCGCTAGCCGATCCCCGCGCCCAATCCCTCGACATCGTGCTGATCCGCGAGCAGACGGAGGGCCTCTTCGCCGAGCGCGATAAGGGCGTCATCGAAGATAACCAATTGGCCCGTGATTCGATGACAATCACCCGCGCTGCGAGCGAGCGGCTGTTCGGCTATGCCTTCGATCTCGGCCGCAAGCGGAAGTCCGCGGGGCGGCCGGCCCGCGTCACCTGCGTCGACAAGGCCAACATCCTGAAGTCCTTCTTCTTCTTTCGCTCGGTCTTCGATGAGGTCGCGGCCCAGCACACTGACATCGATGCCGATCACTGCCACGTCGACGCGATGGCGCTGAACCTGGTGCGGCAGCCCTGGAGTTTCGATGTCATCGTCACCGAGAATCTGTTCGGCGACATCCTCTCGGACATCGGCGCCGGCCTGATGGGCGGCATGGGCATGGCGCCGTCGGCCGATATCGGCGCCAAGCACGCGCTGTTCCAACCCTGTCACGGCACCGCGCCGGATATTGCCGGCCAGGGTAAAGCCAATCCGACCGCCATGTTTTTGTCTGCCGCCATGATGCTGGACTGGCTTGGCGATCGGCATGAGGTGCCGGCGATGCAGGAGGCCGGCCGCAAGCTCAACGATGCCGTCGAAGGCGCCTTCAGCGCTGGCGACCTGCGGCCCTACGAGTTTGGCGGGTCCGCCGGGACGGCAGCCATCACCCGCCGGGTCCGCGAGAAGCTGGGCGACGCCGCCTAGGAAAAAAAGTTTTCGACCATCTGCATCCGCCTGTCTGAAGGCCGCCGTAAGTCCCGGTATCTGCGCTGATGACCGGCCATGGGGGCTCGGTTCAACCCAGCGCCCAGGTTTTTCGGAAGGTGTAGATGTCAGAAGAAATCATTCAGTCGCGCCGGCGGTTCCTGACCGACGGCAGCAAGGCGACTTTGTCGACCGCCGCCGTCGTGCTCCTCGCCGGTTGCGGCGGTGCCGTGGCCCAGGCCCGCATGGACAGCGATCCGGCCCAGGATGCGGCCATCCTGAACGTCGCGCTCGGTCTGGAGCATGAGGCGATCAACGCCTATCAGATCGGTGCCGAGAGCGGCCTGCTGCAGCAGCCGGTGCTGGAAACGGCGGTACTGTTCCAAAGCCACCACAAGGCGCATCGCGATGCCTTGGTGGACGCCATCCGCAGCCTCGGCGGTACGCCGGTCGAAGAGAAGTCGATCAGCGAATACGCCAAGGAACTGCAGGCCGACACCATCGGCAGCCAGGGCGACATCCTGATGCTGGCGGCGCGTCTCGAGAAGGGTGCGGCGAACGCTTATCTCGGCGTGATCCCGTCCTTCACCGACCCGACGCTGGCCCAGGTTTCCGGGCGGCTCGCGGCCGACGAGACCATGCACTGGACGGTGCTCGCCAGCGCGTTGGGTCAACAGGTACCGCAGCAAGCGCTCAGCTTTGGTGCTTAGTCCTCCTCCCTGCCCGCGATGGCGGTCTTTCCTGGTTGCCCTTAGCCAGGCGAGACCGCCAAAGCGGTCACCGCAACGAGGCATAGACTTGCGATGAAGCAATTGTTCGCCCTGGCGCTCACCGCCATGGTCTTTCACCCGACCGCCGCCGCGATGGCCGCCGATGCCGCCCGCGGCGAGCAGCTTTACGGCAGCCGCTGCGCCGGTTGCCACTCAGTCGAGGTGAATCGCATCGGCCCAAAACACCGCGGCGTTTTCGACCGTGAGGCTGGGACCGTTCCCGACTACGACTACTCCGATGCCCTGCGGGATAGCAAGGTCGTCTGGGACGAAGCCAGTCTCGATGCCTGGCTGACCAAACCGCAGGATTTCATTCCGGGCCAGAAGATGTTCTTCAGCCTACGAAACGCAGAGGAACGGGCGGACATCATCGCCTATCTGCAACAGGTCTCGGAATAGCCGCCGATGGCACTCTGCGGACAGGGCTCAACGAAACGGACCGGCGGGTATAGACCCGAGGGCGTTCATGGCTATAACGGGGCTGCACCTGCAGGTCGAGGAGCCATGGCGGAGCCGCAGCCGGTTGCCGAAATCGACAGTCTGGGGCCCCTGCTTCAGGCGACGGCCGAAGGCGACAAGGAGGCGTTCGCCCGCTTGTACCAATTGTCGAGCGGCCGTTTGTTCGCCATCGCGCTGCGGGTCACCCGAAGCCGCGATATCGCCGAAGACGTGCTGCAAGACGCGTTTGTGACGATCTGGCGCAAGGCCGGCCAATACTATCCGGACCGTGGCGCGCCGATGGCCTGGATGACGACCATCGTCCGCAGCCGGGCGATTGACGCGCTGCGCCGCCGCCCCGCCGAGGCCCCGGAGCCGGAGGTCGAAAAGGCGCCGGTCGACCAAGAGGCGGCCTGGATCAATACCGGATCGCTGGAAATGCGCGGCTGCCTGGACAAGTTACCGGAGAACCATCGAAAAGCGCTGCTCCTGGCTTATTATTATGGGCTGACCCACGTTGAACTGGCCGAGGAGCTCAACGCCCCCCTAGGCACGGTGAAGAGTTGGGTACGGCGCGGATTACTCCAGTTGAAGGAGTGTGTGGACCAATGAACGGCAGCGATCTGGACGCCCGGGCCGCCGAGTATGTTCTCGGCACTCTCGAAGCTACGGAGCGCGACCGGTTGGAGCTCGAAGCGGTGAGCGACCCAGGTATTCGTGCCGCGATCGAAGCGTGGGAAGTGCGGCTCGGCGAACTCGAAGCGGACAACTCTTCCATCGCGCCGCCCGAGCATGTTTGGCAGCGCGTCGCCAGTCGTATCGAGGCTCTGAAACCGGAAGGCATACAGGCCCGGACCATCCGCGCCGATCAAGGCGAGTGGGTGCTACGCTCCCCCGGTGTGCACAAGAAGGTCTTGTTCACCGACTACGATGCGCGGACGCAGTGTTACTTGCTGCGGCTGGACCCCGGCGCCAGCATCAAAACTCATCAGCACAGCCAAATCGAAGAGTGCCTGGTTGTCGAGGGTGAAGTCGATCACGGCGAACTGCACCTTGAAGCCGGCGACTTCCACATGGTTGGGCCGGGCCAAGTGCACAGCATTGTGCGCAGCCAGCGTGGGGCGCTGCTCTACATTCGCGGCGAGCTTCGCGAAGCCGCCTAAGCCTGGCGCCCCGTTGGCGCCAAACCAGTGACGAGAAACATGGACCCGCTGTCTGTTCTGACGTGGAACATACAACGCTACAACGCGCCCTGGTACTTGGCGCCGCCGTGGCACTGGCGCAAGCCAGGCATCGCGCGTCGCTTGCACGAGGCCGGCGCCGATGTGGTCTGCCTGCAGGAGGTGCTGCATCCCGTCCGCCCCGACATCGAGGCGGCACTACCAGACCATCAGTGGATTGGGGTGGGCCGTAACGACGGCGGCACGGAAGGCGAGTATGCGCCGATCCTCTACAACGAATCGAAACTCGAACTGCACGGCAGCGGCCGGTTCTGGCTGTCGGAGCAGCCGGAACGGCCATCCATCGGCTGGGACGCCAACCAACCGCGCATTGCCACCTGGGCGAAGCTTCACGCGCCGGCGATCGATCAGTCCTTCTTGCTGATCAACACCCATTTCGATCACCGGGGCCGACGCGCCCGGGAGCAAGCGGCCTGGCTGCTGGCGCGCGAGGCGCTGCGGCTAAGCCGGGGCGACCCGATCCTCATCACCGGCGACTTCAATGCGCGCACCGATGACCGGCCGATGCGCACGCTGCAGCTCTTCATGATGAACGGCGACCTTGACCCGAACGGCGCGGCGGTCGGCCCCAAGGTCACCCACGCCCTCGGCCGCATCGACCATGTTCTGTACACGCGGCATTTCACCCGGGTGGCCGCCCACACGCTGCCCGGCGGACACATGTCCGATCACGCCGCGCTACTCTACAAGCTCGCCTTCGACTGGCCGCGCGCCGCCCTCAGCCCGAGCAGCGCGTAGCGGCGTCAGCACAATGTGATCGCGCGCGGCATCCGCCGACGCGCGCAGCCTCGTTCTTCGCATGTAGCCGATACATAGCGAGGACCTTCCGCCATGCGGATCATCACTTTCATTGCCCAGCCGTTGATCATCTTCGGCGATCTGAATTGGGGACTGGTCGGCCTGTTCGAGTTTGACCTGGTCTCGGCCGTGTTCGGATCCCCGGACGTCTTACCCGCCCGCATCCTGTATGCGCTGGTCGGCGTTGCCGGTATCTACGGGATCTACTTGTTGCGCCGCAAGGCGCGCCCCGCCGCCTAGGCGGTGTTCAGCGCGTTGTAGACCAGACGGGCCGCCGCCAAATCCTCGACGGCCATGCCGACGGACTCGAAAACGGTTGTCGCCTCCGCGGAGACGGTTTGCACACCGGCCAGCAACTCGCCCAGCTCGGCGGTGATCGTCGCGCCGGACAGCCGCACGTCGCCACACTCGGCCATCGCCGCGTCCCGGGACTCAACCACGACGGTGTTCTGCATGGCGTCATCGTCAAGCTCCCGCGAGTCCGTTCCGCGCCAGCCAATCGCGTTGACATGGGCGCCCGGCTTCAGCCACGCGCCGCGAAGAATGGGCAGCGTCGCCGGCGTCGCCGTGACGACCACATCGGCGTCACGCACCGCGTCTTCGGCTGAGCGATGAACGACCGCGCCGATCTCGTCGGCAAAGGCACGCGCGTTTGCAGGCGTCCGGCTCCATACGCGAACCTCCGTGAAGGCATGCATCCTAGTGAGCACGGCGGCATGTGATCGCGCCTGGACGCCACTACCCGAGATCGCCAGCACGCGCGCGTCCTTAGGCGCCAGCAGCCGGGTCGCGATGGCCGAGACCGCCGCGGTCCGCATCTCAGTAATCAGCCCCGCATCGACCACCGCCTGCGGCGCACCTGTCTCACGATCGAACAGCATCAGCACAGCATGGTGGGTCGGCAGATCGTGGTCGCGGTTCCCCGGGTGGAAAGAGAAGACCTTCAGCCCGTCGACATCGCTCAGCGCCGGCATCACGCCCATGAAAACGTCGCGTGTTTCGTCATGCAGCAGTTGCCGCACCGGCTGCACCGTGCGGCCGGCGGAGAAGTCGATCAGGGCCTTCTCGACGGCGGGGATCAGCTCGTCCCAGTGCAGGCAGGCGCGGACCTCAGCATCAGTGATGATCCTCAACAGCACCTCCGGTTGCGGTCACGCGGCAGACCCGCTTTTATCATGCGCAACGATAATGGACAGGGCGGAGCGGTATGGCAGGGCCTTACGTCATTGGCGTCGACGGCGGCACGGAAAGCTTGCGCGCCGGTGTATTCGATCTAACCGGCACGCCCCTCGCATTCGCCTCGTCGAGCTATCCGACCCAGTTCCCCCAGCCGAGTTGGGCCGAGCAAGATCCGCGCGACTGGTGGCGCGCCATCGGCACCGCGGTGCGCGAAGCGCGATCGAAAGCGGGCGTTGCGAAGACAGACATCGCCGCGATTGCACTCGATACGACCTGCTGTAGCGTCGTCGCGCTGGACACGAACGGCGAAGCGTTGCGCCCAGCCCTTATCTGGATGGACGTGCGCTCCGCCGCGGAGGCGGACCGGGTTGCCGGCAGCGGCGATCCGGCGCTGAAGATCAACAGCGACGGCAACGGTCCCGTCTCCGCGGAGTGGATGGTGCCGAAAGCCCTCTGGCTGAAGACCCACGAGCCCGCAACCTTCGATCAGGCGGCAACGGTCTGCGAATACCAGGACTACCTGAACTACCAGCTGACGGGCCGCATGACCGCCAGCATCTGCAACGTGTCGATCCGCTGGCACTACGACAGCCGCAGCGGCGGTTATGCGAACTCATTGCTGCAGCGGCTCGATCTGGCCGCGCTGGCCGACAAGTGGCCTCAAGAGGTGGTGGCCCTCGGCGATGTCATCGGCAAGCTGACGCCCCGGGCCGCCGATCACTTGGACCTGCCTGCGGATACGATCGTCGCCCAGGGCGGCTCCGACGCGTTCATCGGCATGATCGGCCTGAACGTTGTGCGGCCCGGGCGCTTGGCGTTCATCACCGGCTCGTCCCACCTGCATCTCGGCCTGAGCGATCAGGCCTTTCACGCGAAGGGCGTGTGGGGGACTTACCCGGACGCCGTCGTACCCGGCCTGCATGTCGTCGAGGGCGGGCAGACCTCCACCGGGTCGGTCGTCAACTGGTTCAAACAACTCATCGACCCGGCGGTCAGTTACGAGCAACTGAACAAGGACGCCGCGGCGCTGCCCCCTGGGGCCGAAGGCCTGTGTGTGCTCGACCACTTCCAGGGCAATCGCACGCCTTACACCGACCCGAACTCCCGCGGCGTCATATCGGGCCTGTCACTTCGCCACGGGCCGGCCCACATCTTCCGCGCCATCATCGAAGGTGTTGCCTTCGGCAGCCAGTTGATTCTCGAAACGATGGGGAAGGCTGGGTTCAAACCGGAGGAGGTCGTCGTCTGCGGCGGTGCGACGCGTTCGGACCTATGGCTGCAGATCCATTCCGACGTGTCCGGCGTCCCGTTGACATTGACGGAAGTCGCCGACGCGCCGGCTCTTGGTAGTGCTGCGCTCGCCGCGATCGGCTCGGGTCACTACGAGAACATCGCGGAAGCCGCGGACAACATGGTGCGCACCGTGCGGACCGTAGAGCCCGACATGAGTCGGTATGATGCGTACCGGTCGCACTATCAGGTGTACAAGGACACCTACGCGTCTTTGGCACCGGTGCTGCACCGGCAGGCCGCAAGCTAGTTCGTCACCAAAGGAGCTGTCGCATGCCGGAGTTCTCCGGGAAGGTCGTTGTCGTCACGGGCGGTGCCATGGGCATTGGCGAGGCCACGGCAAGAGCGTTCGGCGCAGCCGGTGCGTCGGTTGGCATTGGCGATGTCGATCGGGACGCCGGCGAACGGGTCGCGGCCGCGATCAACGATTCCGGCGGCCGGGCGGTTTTCGTGCCCGCCGATGTCGGTGTGGCCGCCGAATCCAAATCGCTTGTCGACGAGACCGTTGCCGCATTTGGCGCACTCGACATTCTGTTCAACAACGCCGGAATTCAGCCGCCGGCCTCCTACAAGAATGTCGAGGACACGCCGGAGGATCTATGGGATCGAATCCAGGCGGTGAACCTGAAGAGCCGTTTCTTGATGTCTAAGTACGCCATTCCCCACATGCGCAAGCGCGGCGGCGGGGTCATCATCAACACGGCGAGCGTGCAGGGACTCCAGTCGATGGAATTGGTGCCGGCCTATGCCGCGACGAAGGGTGCCGACCTGTCGCTCACCCGGCAAATGGCCCTGGACTATGCCGCCGAAAACATCCGGGTGGTCGCGGTGTGCCCCGGCGCCATCGACACGCCCATGCTACGGACCAGCATCGAACGGGCCGGTGACGACCTGGACACTGTACTGAACGACATCGCCCAACTGCACCCGCTACGCCGGGTCGGCCAGGGCGAGGACGTTGCCAACGCGGTGCTGTTCCTGGCCAGCGACCGCGCGAGCTTTATCACCGGTGAGGCCCTGTGTGTCGACGGCGGATTGATGGCGCGCGGCGCTTGGGCGTCCGACGCCCAGACGGAGAACCGATAGGCTAAGCCGACGCTGCTTTGCCGATCAGCGCATTTACCTCGCTCGACTTCTCCATGTGCGGGAGATGCCCGGCACCGTCGAGCACATGCACGGAGAAGCTGTCCGGCAAATCATCGCTGTGAGCGACCGGGATGATCTGGTCGTCCCGGCCCCAGATCACCTGGCACGGCACCCGCAACTCACCCAACACCGGACGTAGCGAACCCGCCTGTTTGCCATCGGCAAAGGCGGTGTTGCGGATGGTTTGCAGCGCTGTATCGACGCCGTCGAGCCGTTTGAACTTGAGCACCTCGTTGATCATGTCGCGGCTGACCAGCGACGCGTCGGCCACCAGCATCTCCAGCACCGGCTTCATGTCTTTCCGCCGTTTGCCACTGATAAAGCCGTCGATGAAATCGATGTTGATGTCCTCACCCAGTCCGGCGGTGCAGATCGCCGTGACCGACGCAACCCGGCCCGGGTGCTTCAACGCGATGAGCATGGATATCGCGCCGCCGAACGAGTGGCCGACCAGATGTACTTTGCCGATCTCCAGGGCGTCGAGCAACGACGCAACCGCCGCGGCCATCGCCTTCGCGTCGCCACCGCCGACGTCTTTGGACGACCCGCCATGTCCCGGCAGATCGATCGCGTAGGTCGCGCGATCCTCCGCCAGGGCCGGTTGATTGAACATCCAGCCGTTCAGGTCGCCGCCGAAGCCGTGCACAAAGACAATCGGCACCCCGCCGTCGCCCATTTTCAGGTAACGCAGCCGACGGCCATCGGCCTCGACATATTCGGGTTCCGGGCCGCCATCGTCCGTATCCTCCGGCACGAAGTTCGCCTGGAACTCGGTGACGTAGGCATCCAAGTCGGCATCCGTGACCGTTTCGTCGGCGACGACAGCTATCACCGCGCCGACCGGCACCATCTCGTCGGTCGGCGCGACGACCCGGCGCAGGGTCCCTGCCACCGGTGACTCGAACACATTGGTGATCTTGGCCGTCTCGATGTCGGCAATTTCGTCACCCGCCTTGATGGCGGCGCCCGCTTCGGCGTGCCAAGCGATGACCATGCCTTCGGTCATCGCCAGTCCCCACTTCGGCATGACGATGGGTTGGATCGCGTCGCTCATGCGGCGGCCACCTCGCGCACCGCGGCCTCGATCTTCTCGGGGCTGGGGATGTATTCCTTCTCGAGGTCGGCGGCGAACGGCACCGGGACGTGCGGCGGTGTCACCATCTTGATCGGCGCCTTCAGCGCCTTGAACGCGTTCTGCGTGATCAGCGCGGAGACATCCGTCGCCATGTTGCAACGCGGGCTCGCTTCATCGACGACCACCACCCGGCCGGTCTCCTCCGCCATCTCAATGATCGTGTCTTCGTCGAGCGGCGAGGTGGTGCGCGGGTCAACCACCGTGCAGGTGATGTCGTCCTTCTCCAGCTTGTCGGCGACCTGGTTGGCAAACTGCACCATCCGGCCGAACGCAACGATCGTTACATCGTCGCCTTCGCGGGTCAGGTTCGCCTCGCCGAAGGGGATCGTATAGGACTCGTCCGGCACGTCTTCTTCGTCGTCATACATCGCCTTGTGTTCAAAGAAGATCACCGGATCGTCGTCGCGGATCGATTGGATCAACAGACCCTTCGCCTCGTAGGCGGAGGAGGGCAGAGCGACTTTCAGTCCCGGAATATGCGTGAATACAGGATACAGGCACTGACTGTGCTGGCTCGCCGCGCTGAGGCCGGCACCGTACATCGTCCGCACGACCAGCGGCGTGACCGCCTTCCCGCCGAACATGTAACGGAACTTGGCGGCCTGATTGAAAATCTGGTCGAAACAAACACCCATGAAGTCGACGAACATCAGCTCGGCAACCGGCCGCAGCCCCGTCGCGGCCGCGCCCGCTGCCGCGCCAATAAACGCACTTTCCGTAATCGGCGTGTCCAGCACCCGGTCACGGCCGAACTCGGGCTCCAGACCTTTCGTCACGCCCATCGGCCCGCCCCACGCATCCTGTTCGCCGGGCGCGCCCATGCCACCGGCGATATCCTCACCCATGACAATGACGCGTTCGTCACGCCGCATTTCGGCCGCCAGCGCCTCGTTGATTGCCTGCCGGTAGGATTTCTTCGCCATCCTGCTTCTCCCTAGTACGAGACGTAGACGTCGGTGAGTAGCTGCTCCGCAGTCGGCACCGGTGCGGCTTTTGCTTCCGCTACGGAGTCATCGATCAGGCTCTCGACCTCGCGGTCGATCGCGTCGAGCTGCTTTTTATCGAGTAGTGCGGCTTCCGTCACACGCCGGCGGAAGATATCCATACAGTCACGCTCGGCCCGCACTTTGTCCGACTCACCAGCCGCCCGGTAGGTGGTGGCGTCGCCTTCGAAGTGGCCGTAGTAGCGATACAGGTTCACGTGGACCAGGCTCGGGCCATCGCCGTTCCGGGCGCGATCGACAACCTCCCGCGCCACCTCGTGCACCGCGAAGAAGTCGTGGCCGTCGACTTGATAGCCCGGCATGCCGAACGCTTCCGCGCGCTTCACCTGACTGCCGCCGACCGACCATGCGGAGGCGGTCGCTTCCGCGTAGCCGTTGTCCTCAACCACGAAGATCGCTGGCAGGTTCCAAACCTTCGCGAGGTTATAGGATTCCAGCGTGGTCCCCTGGTTGGACCCGCCGTCCCCGACGAAGGCTATGGCCACGCCACCGGTCTTTAGTGTTTTCGCGGTGAGCGCGGCGCCGCAGATGAGCGGCGGCCCGCCGCCGACGATACCGTTCGCGCCCATCATGCCGAGTTCCAGGTCGGCGATGTGCATCGAACCGCCTTTGCCGGCGCAGAGCCCGTTCTGCCGGCCGAAGATTTCGCCCATCATGCCCTTGACGTCGCAACCCTTGGCCAAGCTGTGCCCGTGGCCGCGATGGGTGCTGGCGATGTGGTCGACGTCGGTCAGGTTCATGCAGAAGCCGACCGCCGACGCCTCTTCCCCCGCATACAAATGAACGAAGCCGGGGATGCCCCCGGCCGCAAACTCTTCATGCACGCGTTCCTCGAACTCGCGGATGACGCGCATGTCTCGATAGGCCTTGAGCAAGTCGTCGCGGCTCAGCTGCACCGTAACCCTCCCCGTGTTTCACGCTTAAACGTTTCAGCAATGATAGTTGCCGCCCCAGGCGGCGGCAACGCCCGCCATCGTTGCTCGCATCACTATTTGTATGACAATAGTGCTTCTGGCAGACTGTCGTGACGTGGCGGAAGCGAGAAACGAAGACGATGAGCGGTGAGAAACGATTGGCTGGCCGCGCGGCGATTGTCACGGGCGCCGCCCGCGGCATTGGCCTCGCGATAGCCGGGCGGCTGGCTCGCGAGGGCGCCAGCGTCATGATTGGTGACCTCGATGTCGAAGTCGCCGCGCAAGCCGTGGCTGACTGGGATGACGACCTGTCCGTGGCCGTGCATGGGCTCGACGTCACCAAGGAAGAACAGGTCGCCGAAGTCGTTGCCACCGCGGAAGAGCGTTTCGGCCGCCTCGACATCCTGGTGAACAACGCAGCCATCCTCGACATGACTGCCTACGAAGACCTGTCGTTGGAGGCCTTCCATCGTGTGCTTTCGGTCAATCTCGACAGCGTTCTGACCATGACCCGCGCGGCTGTCCCGGCGATCGAACGCGTCGGCGGCGGACGTATTCTGAACATCGCCTCGATCATGGGGCTTCGCGGCGCCAAGGACGCGATCCCCTATTCGACCGCCAAGGGCGGCGTCATCAACCTGACCCGCTGCCTCGCCTGTGAGCTTGCCGCCAAGGGGATCACCGTGAACGGCATCGCGCCCGGCTTCATCGACACCCGAATGGCGCGCACGCCGGACGGCGCGCATGAACACGAGACCGAACTGTTTCAGCAATTCTACCTCGGCCACGAAAAGATCCCGTTGGTCCGTGCGGGCCTCCCAGACGATGTCGCCGGGCCGGCGCTCTTCTTCTGTAGCGACGACAGCCGTTACGTGACCGGCCAGACCTTGCTGGTCGACGGCGGTCTATCGGCCACCTTCTAACCCTAGGGACGAGTAATGAAGATCACCAATGTCGAGGCGCTTTACCTGCGCCTTCCAGAAATCCAGGCAAGGACCGACAGCTCCCAGGACGCCCTGATCGTCAAGGTCACTACCGACGCCGGCATCGTGGGGTGGGGCGAGGTCGATAGCTGCCCCCACGTCATCAAGGCGATTATCGAGGCGCCGGTCTCCCACACTCTCGTCACCGGGTTGCGCTCCTTGCTGATCGGTGAGGATCCGCTGGAGATCGAACGGCTCCGGCACAAGATGTACCAGGGCACGCTGTACTACGGGCGGGAAGGCGCCGTGATCCATGCGATGGCCGGCATCGACCTCGCTCTCTGGGACATCAAGGGCAAGGCCCTCGGCCAGCCGGTCTACAAGCTGCTCGGTGGCGGTTTCCGCGACGAGCTGCGCGTCTACGCGTCCAACATGTTCCAGTTCACCGCCGAAGCCACCGCGGAGCGCGCGCGCATCGCGGTGGAGCAGGGCTACACCGCCGTCAAATTCGGCTGGGAGCCATTCGGCCGCGACCCGAAACAGGACTGCGCCTACCTCGACGCCATCCGCCAGACCGTTGGCGACGAGGTCGACATCATGCTGGACGTCGGCCTGATCTGGGATGCCAAGACGACTCTGCAGCGCGCCCGTCTGTTCGAGCCCTACAATCTCTATTGGATCGAGGAACCGCTGCCGCCCGGCGATCTGATCGGCTACGGCAAGGTCGCCGAGGGTACCCCGACCCGCATCGCAGCCGGGGAGGAGGACTGTACCGTCGACGGCTTCACCCGGCTGATGGACATCGGCAAGATCGACGTGGCCCAGGTCGACCTGACCCGTTGCGGCCTCACCCAGGCCATGAAGATCGCCGCCCTGGCCCAGCAACGTGGCATCCCGGTGATCAACCACAACTTCACCACCGACATTAATGTCGCCGCATCGCTGCACTTCCTCGCCAGCGTGCCGAACGCCTTCATCATGGAATACTGCGTGGAGCCCAGCGAAATCAGCCGCAGCCTCGCCAAGAACCCGATCAAGATCATCGACGGCCACGCCGACGTGCCCCAGGAACCGGGCCTCGGCGTCGAGCCAAACGAGGAGATTATCGAGAAGTACTTGGTCAAGTAGGCACCGGCAGGGCGCCTGCCCTCCGCAACTGGCCGGCGTGGGGCCTAGCCGTCAGCCCGCCGCGGCGCCTCGATGGTCATGTCTTTTGCCGGGTCGAAGAAGGATCGCGCCTCACCGTCCAGTGCGAGCCCGAGTTCCTTGATCCGCGCGTCGGGCACCCGTTCCAGCGGCGTGTAGCCGGGGTGGTGGTGCGCCTTGATCGGGTCGTTGGTCGCCTTGTTGTAGCAACAGATCAAAACGTTGCGCGGCCGGTCTGATTTGTTCTGCGAAGAGCTGTGGAGCGTGTTGCAGTGGAAGAAGCAGGCGTCCCCAGGCTCCATTTCCAGATAGACATGGTCGAGTTGTTTCTCGATCGCCGCGACCCGGTCCATGTCCGCGCCGGTCTGTCCGCCGACCCGGCCATGATCGATCCGGCCCAGCTTGTGGCTGCCCCGTAGCATCTCGAGACAGCCGTTGGCCCGCGTCGCCTGGTCGACCGCGATGGCGACGCTGACCATGTCGGGAAACAGGCAGCCATTTTCGTACCAGTAGCCGTAGTCCTGATGCCAATCCCAGGCCCCGCCGACCCCCGGCCGCTTCATGGTCAGCTTGGAGTGGTAGTGGTAAACCTCGCCGCCAAGCAGTTTTTCCACGCCCCCGACCATCCGCTCGCAGCGGGCGACGGCGCCGAATAGATCGTCCCCTGGATGGTTCCACAAGGCGAGTTCCGTCGACGCACCTTGGCTGTCGTCGACCTGGATGATGTTCTTGCGAATGCCAGCGTCCTGGCGAATGGCCTGCTGGACCAGGCCAACCTCCTCGGCGTCGAAGAAGGCCCGCAGTTGCAAGAAGCCGTCGCGCCAGAAGGCTTCCTGATCGATCTGTGTCAGTTGGTGCCCATTCATCCCAGAAACGTGCCGCAATCTGTCTTTGGATGGCAACAGTCGGTATCCAAACCAAAGAGCCAGCCTAGCAAACACCCTTGCCAGGAACAGACCCCGTTTATCTCAGAAAAATCGGTTTAGATTCAGCGGGTTGAACTAATCTCAAGGCATTAGTGAAGCCTAAAGTGACCCATAGTTGAATGGCGCACTCGGAGATCGGTTCGCCATGAGACTGAAACACCTACTTTGGGTGGCACTCACCCTCCTTGCGGCCCTGCCCGTGCTTCTTTTGGGCGCCTGGGTATCGAAGACCGCGCTCGATCGCGAAGTCGCTGCGGTTGAAGAGAAACATCTTTTGCTGGCGCGCAACATGACCGCGGCACTGGAACGCTATGCCGGTGACGCAACCGCGGTGTTTGAGCTCTTTGCCGCCAACGCACGAAATGACATCCGAAGTCAGGAAGGGGTTGAGGCGTTGGCCCACGAACTGGGCTTCGGTCATGTCTTCATTATCGATGGCGACGGGCAGGTGGAGCGCCAGGTCAATGGACCGGCCGCCGAGTTTCGCCGGTTACCTGCGGCGGTCATAGCAGCTCTCCAGCCCCACTTCGGGGCCACTCCCGCTTTTAGTCCGGTAACCATGAATGCGCGCGGTGACCCAACCCTCTTCCTGACTCAGGTGATCACCGAGGATCGAATCCTCGTTGCGGCGCTAAGCACCGCATATCTGGTCGACCTGCAACAGGCCATCGCCTTCGGCGAGCGCGGCCATGCCGCCATCGTCGACGACACCGGGCAGGTCATCGCCCACCCGAACGAGCAATGGCAGCTGGAAGCCAAGAACATATCCAAAATCGCCCCGGTGCGCCGCATGATGAACGGTGAGACCGGTGTGTCTAGGTTCTTCTCACCCGCGATGCAGGCCGACATGATCTCCGGCTTCACCACAGTCGCCGGACCAGGCTGGGGCGTCATGGTGCCCCAACCCTTTGATGAACTGAAAGCGGCGGCGCGCCAGGTCGCTGGCGCGGCCGCGGCAATCGCTTCGATCGGCATAGTCGTGGCCGCAGTCTTGGCCTGGACGGTGGCTGACTTGCTCACCCGGCCGCTACAGGCGATTGGCAGAGCGGCTGAGCGGATTCGTGAGGGCCACTGGCTGGCCCGTGTCGCGCCAGGCGATCTTCGATTTGCCACGCGTGAAACTCAAGAACTCGCCAACTGCTTTAACCAGATGGCCGATCATGTTGAAAACAATCGATCGTTGATCAAGCGTGCGCTCGAGGATGCACAGTCGGCGGATCGCGCCAAGACCGAGTTTCTGGCCAACATGAGCCATGAACTCCGCACGCCACTCAATGCCATTATCGGATTCTCCGACACCATCCGGATGGAGCTCCTCGGACCTCTGGAGCATGACCAGTACCGGCGATATGTCGAAGACATACGAGATTCAGGCGCGCATCTACTCGAGGTCATCAATGACATCCTGGATTTAGCCAAGATTGAGTCGGGGCGGGTTGATATTGAGGTCGAGCCAGTAGATCTGCACAGCTTGCTTGCCGAAACCGAGGTTCTCATGACACCTCAGGCCGCTAGATCTGAGGTGACACTGTTCACCGAAATCGCAACCGATCTGCCGCGGGTCGTGACCAGCGGCGTCCGGCTGAAGCAAGTCCTGCTGAACCTCCTGTCGAACGCCGTTAAGTTCGCGTCGCCCAATGGGCATGTGACGATGGCGGCTTGGCTCGAAACAGGCGACGTGATCAAGTTTCAGGTGTCTGACGACGGTCTGGGTATGACCGAGGATCAGCTCAAGACGGCCCTCACACCCTTTGGCCAGGTCGAATCAGGCTTGGCCCGCAATTACCAAGGAACCGGTCTCGGGTTGCCGATAGCGAAGGCTTTGGCTGAGTTGCTCGGTGGCCGGCTAGACATCTCGAGTAAGCCGCGGGTCGGCACCATCGTGACG
>JANQOE010000121.1 GCA_028279245.1 Alphaproteobacteria bacterium | reverse complement strand
GGTCGAGCTTGGTCTGACGCGCGGCGCTGGCGCGGCGGCCCTCCTTGGTCCCGACTGATGGGACGGCCACGAGTGGCCGGCGCTTCTCCGCCGGCTCGGCGATCCTCGGTTCGGCGGTGGCCTTGGGCGTTTCGGCCTGTGCTGTCGCGGTGAGGCGCGGTTCAACGCGCCGGTTCCGGCGGGCTGCTATCGCCGAGAGGCCGCGACGGGTGAGTTCCGAGCCGATCGATGCGGCCTGGCCGGTGAGTTTGGCCGAGTTGCGGGCGCCGAAGGCGGTCACCCGGGCGGCGTGCAACCAGCCTTCGGCGGGAATGGCGCTCACATAGAAGAGGAGCGCCGCGCCCAGCAAAACGGCCAACGGCACAACGACGAAGGTTGGCATGCTGTTGCCGAGCGGGGTGAAACTCAGCATGCCGATGGCACCGCCGCCGGCGACATCCCAGCCGGCCGGCGTCTTGGTTCCCAGTGCGGTCAGCAAGACTGCGGCGGTCAGCAGCAGCAAAGGAAAGAGGGCCAGGCGCCGCCCGAACCGCGGCAGCGTGTGGTGGGCGAACAGCCGGATCCCCCAGCAGGCGAGCACGCCGGCGAATAGCAGGGAGCCGAAGCCGAACCACTGCACCAGCAAATCGGCGACCGCCGCACCTGTCGATCCGCCCAAATTGCGCACATAGGCATCTGTCGCGTGGTTCAGGGAGGGGTCGTCGGGGGTGAAACTGAAGACCGACAGCAAGACGAATGCGGTCGTGGCGAGCAGCAGGAGGCCGGTCCCTTCGATCAACCGGTTTCGGCCGAACCGCTTGACCGCTTCGGGCAGGATCGTCGGATGATTGGCGCGTCGGGCTGGCATGCCGGTAATCCTATGGGTTGGCGGGCAGAGTATTGGCGAGACGTTGGAAGGCGCGGTGGGTGGTGTCCAAGTCATCGACCAGGGCCAATCGGACGAAAGGTTGGCCCGGGTTCCCGCGTTCTGTTTGGTGCGCGAGGAAAGCGCCGGGAAGGACGCGGATGGCGGCCTCTTGCCACAGTCTCTGCGCGGCCGCCTCGCTGTCACCGACGTTCAGCCAGAGGAAGAAGGAGCCGCCTGGCGCTTGGGTGCCGGCGTGGCCGTTGAGCAGTTCCGCCGCGATGCCGAACTTGCGGCGGTAGAGATCGCGCGAGGCCTCGACATGGTTCTCGTCAGCCCAAAGCGCGGCGGAGGCGGCCATGACCGGCATTGGCAAGGTGGCGCCGCCATAGTCGCGCAGGCGCCGGATCATGCGGATGAGATCGGGATCACCGGCAATGAAACCCGAGCGCAGACCGGGGACGCTGGAACGCTTGCTCAGTGAATTGAAGACTAAGACGTTCGAGATGTCGTCGCCGAGTGCAGCGCAGGCCTGCAGCCCGCCGGCCGGTGCTTCCGACGTGTAGATTTCGCCATAACACTCGTCGAACGCCAGCACGAAGTCGTGGCGGCGGGCGAGGGTGACGAGGGCGCGCAGACGATCGAGAGACAGGACCGACCCTTGGGGATTGGCCGGCGAGTTGATGAAGGCGAGGGCCGTCCGGTCGAGCAGATCGGGCGCAAGTTCCTCGTAGTTCGGCTGAAAACCGTTCTCTAGGGTGGCATCCACCAGAACGGGTTCCGCGCCGGATACGACAGCGGCGCCGATATAGGCCTGGTACAGCGGATTGGGCATGAGAACCGCCGGCTGCCGTGGCTGTTCCGTCGGCACGGTAGCGAGCGCCGCCATGAACAGGCCCTCGCGGGAGCCGGCGACGGGCTGCACATGCGTGTCGGGATCGACGAAATCGGCGGGTAGCGCGTAGCGGCGGGTCAGCCAGTCGGCGATGGCGGTGCGCAGTTCCGGCGTGCCGTTGGATGGCGGATAGCGGCCCCAATCCTTTGCATGCTCCAAGAGGATTTGCGAGACAAAGGCGGGCGGCGTGTGGTGCGGCTCGCCGATATGCATGGCGATGGGCTCAACACCCGCCGCAGGTGCGACGTCTTGCAGGAGCGCGCGCAGGCGCTGGAACGGATAGTCTGTTAGGCGGTCGAGCCGCTGGTTGTGCATCGGCAAATGCGGAAAGCGTCGTCTACCATGCGGTATCGAAACTGGATCGGATCGTATATTCAGCGTGTTCTTAACTCAAGCTGAGAAGTGACTCTAAGCAGGGATGTCTGAACGGGTGGATGCCGACGTGGTGGTGGCCGGTGGCGGGTTGACGGGCCTATCGTTGGCCTGTGCGTTGGCGAGTGCCAGGCTGTCCGTCGTGCTGGTCGACCGGGTCGATCCGGCCACGGCGACAGCGCCGAGTTATGACGGCCGAACCACCGCCGTTGCTGCCGGCAGTCAGCATATCCTTGAAGCGATCGGTGTATGGCCGGTGGTGGCGGCTGCGGCTTGCCCGATCAATGACATCCGGATCAGCGATGGTCCATCGCCGCTGTTCCTGCATTTCGATCACCGGGAAGTCGGTGACGAGCCGATGGGCTACATCGTCGAAAACCGTCACCTGCGCGAAGCATTGCTGCAACGGGCGAACGCGCTTGACGGTTTGGCGATCCGTGCGCCGGCGCGGATTGTGGAGACCCGTCAACAAACGGGTACCGTTGTTGCGGCACTCGACGACGGTAGTCAGCTATCGGGCCGGTTGATTGCCGGATGTGATGGCCGCAACTCGAACCTGCGGCGCTGGGCGGGCATTCCAGTTGCGACTTGGCGCTACCCGCAGACCAGCATCGTCTGTACCGCGGTGCACGCGCGGCCTCATCGGAACATCGCGCATGAACGGTTCTTGCCGGGTGGGCCGTTTGCGATCCTGCCGATGAATGACGATGCGGAGGGCCGCCACCGCTCGTCCATTGTTTGGACCGAGAACGAACGTTTGGTGCCGGGGCTGTTGGCGTTGGACGATCGGGCGTTTGCCGAAGTGTTGGCCGAACAGTTCGGTGATTTCATGGGGGATGTCGATGTGGCCGGCCCGCGCTGGTCGCATCCGTTGGGGCTGTTGCATGCCGCCCGATACACGGGTGACCGGCTGGCGTTGCTGGGCGATGCGGCACACGTCATCCATCCCATTGCCGGGCAGGGATTGAACTTGGGTTGGCGCGATGTCGCGGTGCTGGCGGAAGTCATCGTCGATGCCAAACGCCTTGGCCTCGACATCGGCAAGCGTTCGGTTCTCAGCCGCTACGAGCGGTGGCGGCGGTTCGACAACACGACCTTGGCGATGGCGACCGACATTTTCAATCGGCTGTTCTCAAACGATATCGGACCGGTGCGGCTGGCGCGGGATCTTGGTCTCGCCGCGGTGCAACGGCTGCCTGGGATGCGGCAGCTGTTCATGCGTCACGCCATGGGGATGGTCGGTGAGTTGCCGCGATTGGTGCGGGGTGAGCCGCTCTAGGGGTCGCGCGAGGCGCCGGCCGCATCGAGTTCCGCCAGGTAATCCCCCCAGATCTGGTCTTGGCGTTCGCCAATCTCCGCCAGATAGGTCCAGGAATAGATTCCGGTGTCGTGCAGATCGTCGAACACCAAACGGACCGCATAGTTGCCCACCGGCTCGACCTTGGTGATGCCGACATGCCGCCGGCCGGAGACCAATTGACGCTGGCCGGGTCCATGCCCTTGCACTTCCGCAGACGGACTGTGCACGCGTAGGAACTCGGCGGGGAAAGTGAAGCGCTGTCCGTCGTCAAACGTAACCAGCAGGCATTTGCTCGTCCGCTCGTAACGGATTTCGGTTGGCCAGGGCGCCAGCGACCTTAGTCCTTCGCCAGCTCGCGTGCTTCGTCGATCAACATGATCGGAATGCCGTCGCGGATCGGGTAGGCGAGTCCGGCCTTGTGGCTGATCAATTCGCTGTTTTCCCGGTCGTACTCCAACGGTCCCTTGGTCAACGGGCAGACAAGGATCTCAAGGAGCTTCGGGTCAACCTCTTGGGGTTGGGTCATGACAGGTTCCGTTAGTGCCGCACGATTTGGTCGTCGTCGGACTGGTTCATGGATGACTCGATGATGCCGATCAGCAACTGGGATCGGCGTTCGATTGTCGGTGACTCCAGCAGCGCTTGTTTTTCGTGTGCCTCGAAAGGACAGACCATGGAAATCGTTGTGACGAGGGTATCCGGCGACGCGTTGCCAATACTATCCCAGTCGGCGGAGATGTCCCTGGTGCGGAAGTATGCTTTGAGGCCGGCGATCAAACGGTCCGCATCCAGGGGCGGTACCTCGGGTTCAGAGAAGTCGGTGCGGTATGACGAATAGTCCGCTGCCACCCGGCGGTAGCCATTTTGCACCGGCAGCTCATTCTGGACGCGGAAGCGGCACACGCCGCGCAGGCTGACGAGAAACCGGCCGTCCTCTTGTTCCTGAAACGTGGTGATGCGGCCGCAGCAGCCGACCTCGTAGAGCGGGGTCGTGTCGCCGGTGCTGGTCCCGGCTTCTCCACCTTGCATCGGCTGGATCATGCCGAGAAACCGCCCGGCGCCCAGCGCATCCGTCACCAGGTTCAGGTAGCGGGGCTCAAACACGTTCAGCGGCAGCTGTCCGCGCGGCAGCAATAGGACGCCGTTCAGCGGGAAGATGGGCAGCGTCGGTGGCAGTTCGTCGATAAGGGATTCGGCGCCCAACGAACTCATGAAAACAGGATCGATGACAGACGACGCCGCGCGTCGACGGTCAACGGGTTGGTGAGGCCGAGGGAGTCGAAGACTTTCAGCAACTCGATGCGTGCGGCCTGGTCGTTCCAATTCTTGTCGCGGCGGATCACCTCAAGCAGTTCGTCGACCGCCTGTTCCGACTGGCCGGCGCCAAACAGGGCAACGGCGTAGTCGTAGCGGGCCTGCAGGTCGGCTGGGTCCGCATCGACCTTGGTTTGCAATTCGCCCAACTGCCCGGCAGCGGCGGTGCCAGCCTCGGCAAGTTCCAGGGCCGAGCGGACCGATTGAATGTCGCTGTTCTTGGCCAATTCCTCGGACAGGCTGTCGAGCAGTTCGCGGGCCTTGGCTGGTTCGCCATTCTGTAGATGACAGCGGGCCAGGCCGGTGATGGCCTTCACATTGTCCGCTTCACGGGCGAGGACCTGCCCGTAGACTGCGGCGGCGCTGCCGAGGTCGCCGCTCTGCATCGCTGCTTCCGCGGCCTCCAGCGCCTCGTCGACCGGCGAAGTGGTGGATCCGCCGAACCTGCGGACGAGCTGGTCAATCCAGGATTTGATCTGGCTCTCGGGCAACGCGCCTTGGAACGCGTCCACCGGACGGCCTTGGTGGAAGGCGAAGACCGTGGGGATGGACTGGATGCGGAGTTGCGCCGATAGCTCGGGATTGGCGTCAACGTCGATCTTTACCAGCCGGACGGCGCCCTTGGTGCCGTTGACCACCTTTTCCAGGGCCGGGCCGAGCTGTTTGCAAGGGCCACACCAGGTCGCCCAGAAGTCGACGATGATCGGCGTCTCCATCGACGCATCGATCACGTCCGCCTTGAAGTTCGCGGTGTCGCTGTCCTTGATGTAGGCACCGGCCGGTGCCGCGCCGGGCGCGTTGAGTAGCGTTTCCATATTTTTCGACTGGTGCTGTCCCTATCGCCTCTGAAGATGGAGCCTGAAGCGCCGCGCATCAAGCCCCGCGGGCCCGTATCAGAAGTCCATCAGCAGGGGCTGGTGACCGCAGGCCGCCATGAATTGCAGGAGGTCCGCTGGCGCGATGGCCGTCGTGGCCCGATTGTGCAGGGGGTGCGCGTTAACGACCGGACCGGCCAGCAGAGCCCGGTCCAGCACGGTGGTGACCCGCTGATCCTGGTCGTGGAGGACGGAAAACGGGGTCACGGCGCCGGGGCTCACCCCCAGAACCTCCTGCAACAGGTCGGCGGAACCGAAGCTCAAATTGCCCTGGGCGCCGAGTTCGCGCCGGAGGGCTTTCAGGTCGATCTGCCGGTCCTCAAGCACGGTTACCAGCCACATGCGCCGCTTTTTGTCTCGGAGGAACAGGTTCTTGATATGCAGGCCGGGCAGATCGCCGCGCAGCGCCTTTGAATCGGCCACGGTCATCAGGGCGGGGTGCCGGTGCGTCTGAACGGCTATTCCGAGTTTCCCCAGCTGCTCAAACAGCGGGCGCTCTACTTCGTCGTGGCCGGTTTCCATATCTCCTTAGACCCATCTTCGTTCTACTTGCCAAGCCCCGGCCAATGCGCTTATTTCATAGCCAATGCGGGAGTAGCTCAGTGGTAGAGCATCACGTTGCCAACGTGAGGGTCGCGAGTTCAACTCTCGTCTCCCGCTCCACCTCTCCAAAATCGATACGATGACCCGGCGGCCCGGCGCATCCTTCTTGCCGGACCCAGCCGTAGGGTAGTTCAACGACTATTGGTCGGCTGGCCGTTGCCGGCCGCCGAGACTCGAATCACGGTTAATGAAGCATTGATCTGCGGGCGCTAACAATGTTGGCTTGTTATCGGTCGCGTCTGAGGAGGACGTAATGGCGCCGCGGATCGAGCACCTGAAAATCGAGTTGATCGAGCGGGTCGCTAAGATTGTTCAGAGCAAGCTGAAGGACTCCGAGGCTGCGGCGGCGGAGCAATTCGTCCGGGCGTTCTACCGCAATGTGCCGCCGATGGACATTGCCGAGCAGAGCCCCGAAGCCCTTTACGGAGCGGCTCTGTCCTTTTGGCAGTTTGCGCAGACGCGGCCGGCGTGTCAGCCGCGGATAAGGGTGTTCAATCCGCGCCAGGAATCCCATGGCTGGAAGTCGAGCCACACCGTCATCGAGGTGGTGAACGACGACATGCCGTTCCTGGTGGATTCCGTCACGGCGGCGTTGAACGACCTCGGTCTGACGGTTCACCTTGTCATTCATCCCACGGTGCAGATCCGGCGCGACGATGCCGGCAAGGTGGAGACCGATGGGGGGGTCGAGGCCGGGGGCACCCGTGAATCCTTCATGCATTTCGAGGTCGATGAGCAGAGCGACCCCGAGGTGTTGGCCAGGATCGAGCAGCGCGTTGCCGATGTGCTCGGCAGCGTCCGCCTGGGTGTCGAAGACTGGCAGCAGATGCTGCAAGTGGTGCGGCGCATGTGCGCCGGCCTGCAGGAGTCGCCGCCGAACATCGAGCAGGATGAGGTTGATGAGGCCGTCGCCTTCCTCGAATGGATCCTCAACAACAACTTCACGCTGCTCGGCTATCGCGAATATGACTATGCCGGCCGCGGGGTGTCGCGGAAGCTGGTCGTGGCCGATGGCGGCCTCGGCTTGTTGCGCGACAAGGACCGCATGGTCTTCGAGAACTGGCGCAACAACAAGCCGTTGCCGCCGGAGTTGCTGAACCTGGCGCAGAGTCCGGCCCTGCTGTGGATCAGCAAGTCGAACGAGAAATCACCGGTCCACCGGTCCGTGCATATGGACGTGATCGGCCTGAAGAAGTTCGACGAGAACGGGCGGGTGGTCGGCGAGCAACTGATTGTCGGGTTGTTCACCTCGACGGCCTACAGCCTCAATCCGCGGAACATTCCGCTGCTGCGCCGCAAGCTCGATCGCGCCAACGAGCGCTCGCGCTTTGCCGCAGCCAGCCACGACTACAAGGCGCTTGCCCATATCCTCGAGACCTATCCACGGGACGAGTTGCTGCAGATCGATGAGGAACTGCTTTACAGCAACGCGCTCGGCATTCTGCACCTGCAGGAGCGGCAGCGCATCGCCCTGTTTGTACGGCGTGATCCCTTCGAGCGGTTCATCACGGCGCTCGTTTACGTGCCGCGGGAGCGATACAACACCGACCTAAGGCGCAAGTTCGTAAACATCTTGGAGCGGGTGTTTGCCGGGCGGGTCGTGGCGTTCACGCCGCAACTGTCGCCCGAATCCGTGCTTGCCCAGGTGCTGTTCATTGTCAAAACGACGCCGGGTTCGATCCCACAGTACGCGATCGATGACATCGAGGCGACGCTGCAGGAGTCCGCGCGCTCCTGGACGGACAAGCTTCGCGAAGCGTTGATCGAGGCAAAGGGGGAAGAAGCCGGACTGCGGCTCGACCGGCGCTACGGCGGGGCCTTTTCTCCGGGCTACCGCGAGGACTACACGCCGGGCATGGCGGTGTTCGACATCGACATGATCGAACAGACGCTAAGGACCGGTGAGCTTGGGTTGCACCTGCATCGGCCGATCGAGGGGCACGAGAACGAGTTGCGGCTGAAGGTCTATCACCAGGGTGGACCGATGCCGTTGTCGGATGTCCTGCCGACGCTCGAAAACATGGGGCTCAAGGTGATTGCCGAAGAGCCGTTCGAGGTGCGGACCATCAGCCCCGACAGCACCGTTTGGATGCATGACTTCGATACGGAGTCGCGGGTTGGTGCCGTGCCCGATGTCGGCGCGGTGCGCGAGGCGTTTCAAGCCGCCTTGTCCAAGGTGGTCAAGGGCGAGGTCGAGGATGACGGCTTTAACAAGCTTGTCCTCGGGGTGGGGCTTGCCTGGCGCGAGGTCGTGGTGCTGCGCGCGGCCTGCAAGTACCTGCTGCAGGCGCGCATTCCGTTCAGCCAGGCTTATATGGAGCAAACGCTTGCGGCGAACCCGGACTTGGCGCGGCTGATCGTCAAGCTGTTTGCGACGCGCTTCGACCCGGCGGCGCAGAATCCAGAGGCGGTTGCCGAGCTGCAGGGCGAAATCGACCGGGCGTTGGACGATGTTGCGAACTTGGATCAGGACCGCATTCTGCGCCGGTTCGCCAACTTCGTCGCGTCGACGCTGCGGACCAACTTCTATCAAGCGGACTCAGAGGGGCAGATAAAAGGCTATCTGTCTTTCAAGATCGACAGCCGGTCGATAGAAGAGTTGCCCGAGCCGCGGCCCATGGTCGAGGTATTCGTCTACAGCCCGCGGATGGAGGGATGCCACCTTCGCGGCGGCAAGGTGGCCCGTGGCGGTATTCGCTGGTCGGATCGGCGGGAGGATTTTCGGACCGAGATCCTCGGCCTGGTAAAAGCGCAAATGGTCAAGAACGCGGTCATCGTGCCGGTGGGTTCGAAAGGCGGCTTTGTCTGTAAGCGGTTGCCGGACGGCAGCGACCGTCAAGCGCTGATGGACGAAGTCGTGCGCTGTTATCGGACGTTGATGTGCGGCCTGTTGGACCTGACGGACAATCTGGCGGGTCAAGATGTGGTGCCGCCAAGAGATGTGGTGCGGCACGATGGCGACGATCCGTATCTCGTAGTGGCGGCGGACAAGGGCACGGCGACCTTCTCCGACATCGCTAACGACATCAGCAAATCCTACGGTTTCTGGCTCGGCGACGCGTTCGCGTCCGGTGGATCAGCCGGCTACGACCACAAGGTGATGGGCATTACGGCGCGTGGCGCCTGGGAAAGTGTCAAGCGGCACTTCCGGGAGTTGGGTCGCGACATTCAGCAGGAGCCGTTCACGGTGGTCGGCGTGGGCGACATGTCCGGCGATGTATTCGGGAACGGGATGCTGTTGAGCGAGCAAATCCAGCTCACGGCCGCGTTCAACCATCTGCACATCTTCATCGACCCCGATCCGGAGGTGGCGACCAGCTTTGCCGAACGGCAACGGCTGTTCAACATGACCCGGTCGAGTTGGACGGACTATGACGAGAAGCTGATCAGTCAAGGTGGCGGCGTGTTCGACCGCCGGGCCAAATCGATTCCGATATCACCGGAAATGAAAGCGCGCTTCGGTATCGATGCCGACGCGCTGACACCGCATGAACTGATCCGCGCGTTGCTGAAGTCAGAGGCGGATCTGTTGTGGTTTGGCGGCATCGGCACTTACATCAAGTCGAGCAGCGAAAGCCAAGCGGATGCGGACGACCGGGCGAACGATGTCGTGCGAGTGAACGCGGCCGAGGTACGAGTCAAGGTTGTTGGCGAAGGCGCCAATCTGGGTGTGACCCAGCGGGGGCGCATTGAGTTTGCGCGGTGCGGCGGGCTGATCAACACTGACTTCATCGACAACTCGGCCGGCGTCGACGCGTCGGATCACGAGGTCAATATCAAAATCGTGCTCGACGATGTCGTCGCAGACGGCGACATGACGGAGAAGCAGCGCAACAAGCTGCTGGCGGACATGACGGACGATGTCGCCCGGCTGGTGCTCAACGACAATTATCTGCAAAGCCAGGCGATCACCCTCGCCGGCATGCAGGCGCCGGAGCTGCTTGATCAGCAGTGGCGGACGATGCGGGCGATGGAGCGGTCCGGAAGGCTGGACCGCGGCATCGAGTTCCTGCCGGATGACGAAGAGATCGCCGAGCGTAAAGCCGCCGGTGAAGGGCTGACGCGACCTGAATACGCGGTGTTGTTTTCCTACGGGAAACTGGCGCTCTACGACGATATCCTGCCGACCGACTTGCCGGACGATCCGTACTTGGCGCGCGACCTATCACGCTATTTCCCGACGCAACTGCAGGACCGGGCACCCGAAACGATCAAGCGTCATCGGCTGCGCCGGGAGATTGTCGCGACCTACATCACGAACAGCTTGGTCAATCGCGTTGGTGCCACCTTCGTGCATGCGCTGCAGGCGCAGACCGGTTGCCGCGTCTCGGACATTGCCCGTGCCTATATCGTTGCGCGCGACGCGTTCGGCTTGCGGCCGGAGTGGCGCGCGATCGAGGCGCTCGACAATCAAGTCGCAGCATCGGTGCAGGCAGCGATGGCGCTGGATCTGGAACATCTGGTCGAACGCAGTACGGTCTGGTTCCTCCGCAACAATGCGATGCCGTTCGATATTGCGGCTACGGTCGACCGGTTCTCAAAGGGGATCGGCGAGCTGTCGGACGGGATTGCCGAGATCGTTACGGCGGACGAGCAAGCGGTTATTCAGGAACGGGTGCGCCGGTTGTTGGCATCTGATGTGCCGGCCGAACTGGCCGAGAAGATCGGGGCCGTCGGGGTTATGGCGTCAGCCTGCGATATTGTCGGCGCCGCTGAGTCGAGTGGCGTCCCGGTGCGCGACGCCGGGCGGGTCTACTTCGAGATCGGCGCGCGGTTGGGGATCGACTGGTTGCGGCAGACCGCCCAGGGGATCCGAACCGACAGCAACTGGCAGCAGATGGCGGTGAACGCCGTTGTCGACGACACGTTTGGGCATCAGGTTTCGATGACGAAAGATATCCTCGACATCGCCGGAAGCGGCGCACTCACTAAGGAGGCAGCGGCCGAAATGATCGACACCTGGATCAGCGGGCGGACCAGTGCGGTCGAGCGGTGCCATGGTTTGGTGGAAGAGTTGCGCGCAGCGCCCGATATCGACTTGGCGATGCTCACGGTCGCGAACCGTGAACTGCGGGCTTTGGCAGCAGGGGTCTAGGGCTCTCGCGCTCGATCCCTCAGATGGCTGCCAAGTCAGGGTCCGCACGCCGGCGCGCCGGGATTGTCGCATGGTGCGCGTACGACTGGGCCAATTCCGCGTTCAATACGATCATCGGCACGTTCGTCTTCAGCGTTTACTTCGCGCGCGGGATCTACGGGGACGAGACCCAGGGCAGTTCGGTGTGGTCGTTCGCGCTTGGTGCGGCGGGGCTGCTCGTGGCGTTTCTCTCACCGGTGCTTGGCGCCATCGCCGACCAGGGCGTGCGGCGCAAGCCGTGGCTGTGCGTGTTCGTTGCCGTGACCGTGCTGGCCACGGCGCTGTTGTGGTGGGCCGAACCGGTCCGTGACGATGTCGTGTATGCCCTGACGCTCGTGGTGTTGGCGACGGTCACTTTTGAGCTCGCCAACACCTTCTACAACGCGATGCTGCACGATACGGCGCCGCCGGGGATGTTGGGCCGGGTCTCGGGCTGGGCCTGGGGCCTGGGCTATTTCGGCGGGTTGGCTTCGCTGGCCATTGCACTGGTCGGGTTTATTCAGCCGGAGCAACCTTGGTTCGGCCTGAGCAAAGAGAATGCTGAGAACGTGCGTGCAACCGCGCTGCTGGTCGCCGTCTGGTTTGCCGTCTTTGCGCTGCCGCTGTTTTTGTTGACCCCTGACCGGGTTGGGCCCGGTACACCTTCAAAACAGGTCGTGGCGGACGGGCTGCGGACGCTGGCCAGATCGCTCCGCGAGGTTCGCAAGTACGGGAACTTCGTGCGGTTCTTGATTGCCAGCGCGCTCTATCGCGACGGGCTTGCCACCTTGTTCGCGGTTGGTGGTCTGTATGCGGCCGCCACTTTCCAGATGAGCCTGGAGCAAGTGTTGCTGTTTGCGCTGGGGCTGAATGTGACGGCCGGACTCGGGGCGGCGGCCTTTGCCTTTGTCGACGACCGGATCGGCTCTCGCCGTACGGCGATTGTCGGCCTGATCGGTCTGTTGCTGACCGGTGTTCCGCTGTTGCTGGTTTCCGACCAGACCGTTTTTCTGGTTCTGGGTTTGGCCCTCGGCCTGTTCGTCGGGCCGACCCAGGCGGCTAGCCGGACGTTCGTTGCGCGGATCGCGTCGGCTGACATGCAGACGGAGATGTTCGGGCTTTATGCGTTCGCCGGCAAATCCACGGCCTTTCTCGGACCGTTGTTGTTTGGGTTGGTGACGGCGGCGACGCAAAGCCAGCGCTGGGGCATGGCGACGATTGTGGTCTTCTGGGCGGCCGGTTTGCTGCTGCTGCTTTCGGTGCGCGACGTCAGTGCCGAAAGTGACGGATCCCGGTAAAGACCATCGCGATGCCGGCCGCGTTGGCCGCGTCGACGACTTCCTGGTCCCGTTTCGACCCGCCGGGCTGAATAACGGCGGTGGCCCCGGCCTCGACGGCCGCGACGAGGCCGTCGGCAAACGGAAAGAAGGCGTCCGACGCGACCACGGAACCGACCGTGCGGGATTGGGGTTCATTGGCCGCGCGGGCGGCATCCGCCGCCTTCCAGGCGGCGATGCGGGCGCTGTCGACGCGGCTCATTTGGCCGGCGCCGATCCCCACCGTCGCGCCATCCTTTGCATAAACGATGGCGTTGGACTTCACGTGTTTGCAGACCTTGAAGGCAAACAGAAGATCATCGAGTTCTTGGGCCGTCGGTTCTCGCTCGGTCACGACCTGCAGGTCTTCACGACGTATCGCGCCGCTGTCCTGTTGCTGGACCAGGAAGCCACCCGAAATGCTGCGGATCTGTAGGCCGGGTGTTTTATCCGGACTGCCCGTCAGCAGGACTCGTAGGTTCGTCTTCTTGGCGAGGGTCTCGCGCGCTTCGGGGCTGATATCCGGTGCGATGACCAACTCCGTAAACACCGCGCTGATGGCTTCAGCGGTGGCGCCGTCCAATGGCCGGTTCATGGCGACGATGCCGCCAAATGCACTGACCGGATCGCAGGCCAATGCTGCCTTGTAGGCTGCTTCGAGGGTTGGTTGCTGGCTGACGCCGCACGGGTTGGCATGTTTGATGATGGCGACGGCCGGCTCGGCGAACTCGTTCGCCTGCTCCCACGCTGCCGCGGCATCTGCCAGATTGTTGTAGCTGAGTTCCTTACCCTGGATTTGCTCGGCGCCACAGATGGTGCCGGTGCTTTCGTCCGCCACGTACAGCGCTGCCTGTTGATGCGGGTTCTCGCCGTAGCGCAGGACCTGTTTCCGTTGCGCCGAGATCAGCAATCGATCGGGTATGCTGTCGTTGGCCTCGTTGCCGAACCATTGGGCCACGGCCGTATCGTAGGCACCGGTATGCGCGAACGCTTTGGCGGCCAAGCTGCGGCGAAAGTCGAGACTGGTACCGCCGCCATGCTCGGCCAGTTCGTCGACCAGCGAGTCGTAGTCCGTTGGGTCGGTGACGACCGCGACGTCATTGTGATTCTTTGCAGCGGCGCGGATGAGCGCCGGACCGCCGATGTCGATCTGTTCAACGCATTCCGCGGGCGCGGCGCCGCTGGCAACGGTTTGCTGGAATGGGTAGAGGTTGACGACGACCAGGTCGATCGGGGTGATCTCCTGCGCCGACAGTGCCTGTTGGTCCTCTTCCTCGTTGCGGCGTGCAAGGATGCCGCCATGGATGGCGGGGTGGAGGGTTTTGACGCGGCCGTCCATCATCTCCGGGAAGCCGGTCACGTCGGCCACATCGATCACCTCAATACCGTCATCCCGGAGGGCGCGCGCGGTGCCGCCGGTCGAGACGATCTCGATGTCTCGTTCCACGAGTTCCTTGGCGAGGGGAATGAGCCCACTCTTGTCGGACACCGACAAAAGTGCGCGACGGACTACCTGTTGCGTCGACATGTTTCCGTTGGGTTAGCCGGCGAGTGCCTTGGCGGGTTTCGCGGCGTCATATGGGGTGTACTCCGGCACCAGGCGCCGGAGCAGGTCCATACACTTTTCGGACTCGCCAGCTTCCGCGGCGGCTTGTAGCTCATCCAATACCAGCGACAAGAACTCGATGTCGGTGGTGCGCGGCGACGCCAGCCTGATGCCTTCGAGACCCGTGGCTTGAAGCGGCTCTGCTTCATGGAAAAGCTGTTCGTTCAGCCGCTCACCTGGTCTCGCCCCGGTGAAGACGATCTGAATGTCTTTGTCCGGTTGCTTGCCGGCCAGGCGGATCATTTGCTTGGCGAGGTCAACGATCCGCACCGGCTCGCCCATGTCCAGAACGAAGATGTGGCCCGCGGATTGATCCGCCTTTGAGCCAAGTACGGATGCCTGCAATACCAACTCCACGGCTTCACGGGTGGTCATGAAGAAGCGGGTCATGGCCGGGTCGGTGACGGTGATCGGGCCGCCCGCCGTCAACTGCCGCTGGAACAGCGGGACGACGGACCCAGTGGATCCAAGCACGTTGCCAAAGCGCACGGTCACGAAGCGGGTTGGCGGGGTTGATCCGGAGCCTCGCCGCGCCTCGCGCAGGTCGACCGCCTGGCAATAGCTTTCGGCGACGCGCTTGCTGGCGCCCATCACGCTGGTGGGGTTGACCGCCTTGTCGGTCGAGATCAGCACCATCGCCCGCACACCAAAGGCGACGGATGTGTCCGCCACGTTGCGGGTACCGATCGCATTTGTCAGCACGCCTTCGACCAGATGGTCCTCGACGATCGGGACGTGCTTCAGCGCTGCCGCGTGGAACACCAGGTTGGGCCGATGATCGGCGAACACCTCATTCAGGCGGATACGGTCGCGGACGTCGGCCAGGACCGGCGAGATGGCGAGGTCACCCCCGCTTAGCTCTTGGGTGATCTCATAAAGCCCGCGTTCGCTGTTATCGATGATGCAGAGATGCTCGGGCCTCAATTGACTGAGCTGACGGCAGAGCTCGCCACCGATGGTGCCGCCGGCGCCAGTGACGAGAACCCGCTGACCGGCAATCAGCTTTTCCATTGCGGCACGATCGAGGGCGTTTTGCGGCCGGCCGAGTAGATCCTCAAGGTCGATTGGTTTGACCCGGATCCGTTCCTCGCCTGCCTTGAAATCCGTCAGCCGCGGTAAGCGCGAAAGCGTCAGCCCCAGGTGTTCCGCCCGATCCAGGATGTCACGGACCTGCTGCCCGTCGATCGACGGCTTGGTGATGATCAGGCGTTGCGGCGAGCGGCCGCGCCGCTTCAGCGTGCTGACAATCTCTTCGAGACGGTCCAGCTTGCCGAGGACCGGCACATCATGGATCGCCCGGCCGACCCGGCCGCCTTTGTCATCAACCACCCCGACGACCCGATACGCCGCATCCCGGGGACGCGCCATCGCCCGGATGAAGGTCTCGGCCTCGTCCCCCGTGCCCAAGAGCAACACCGGGATACGGGTGATGGGCGCGTTGTCGAAAACGAGATCCAGTCCGCCATCCTTAAAGAGCCGATAGGCGAACCGCGGCCCGCCCAACAAGATGAGAAGGACCGACCAGTTGATGAGCGGCACAGATCGCGGCACATGCTCGGCTCGCGTGGCCAGGAAGATGATCGGCAGGAAGATGAGTACGGTGAGGGTGACCGCCTTGGTGATCTGCTTCAGGTCGTTGACTGAGGCGTATCGCCAGATGCCTTTGTAGAGCCCGACAAACCGGAACACGACGGCAGCGACCGCGGCAAAGAGCGCAATCGATAGGAGTGTCGCTTCGATGGGGAGGGTTAGGGCGTCCGCGCCCATGCGCAACCAGAGGGCAAGCGCGAACGACAGCGCGGCCATGATTATGTCATGCGCGTAGGCAACCTGTGGTCTATTGAAGCGCATCGATCCCCTCTCAACCCGCCTCATAGCACAGGTTGGCTGTCTGGGGATGCTGCAATTCCGTGTCGGTGCTACCGATGCGATTCCGAGTCAGTCGCACCGGCGGATGGCCAGCACATCCAGGCGAGTAGACCACCGACCAACACTGTCGCGGCGACGAGCATGGGCGCGGTAGCGGCAGGGCCAAGCAGCGTCGACGCGACGGCGAGACCGGCTAGGGCAAGTGTGGTTGCCAGGATCATGGTCGCAACGGTCGCGTGTGACCGGCCCGCCAACACAGCGCGCTGGTAGAAGTGTTCGCGGTGTGCGCGAAAAACGTTCTCGCGGCGTCGAATGCGGGCAGCCAGGGTCAGCCCGGAATCGGCGAGATAATACAGCGGAATAATGAGAGCGGCCGGCCAGTGTTCACTGGCAGCGATGTTCAGCAACAGCCAGCCAAGCAAGAAACCGAGGGGAATGCTACCAACGTCACCGAGGAAGATCCGCGCCGGCTGCCAATTGAAGAGGAGGAAGCCGAGAGCGACGGCGGCGATGGCTAACCCCTGAAAGGCGCCGGCCGGGTCAAGGGTGTTGAGTCCGAGCACCACAAAGGTACCCAATCCCATGGCAAAAGCGCTGACACCGGTGATGCCATCAATCCCGTCCATGAAGTTGAACAGATTGATGAACCAGAGCCAAACTAGGGCGGCGATGATGCGATCGACAAGGAGGCTCCCCCCGTCCGTGAAGACAGGGCTGGGCAGCAACGTTACTCCGATTCCCACCGCAATGGCCTGTGCAATGAACCGTGGGGCCGCAGGCAGCCTGCGAACATCGTCAACCCAACAGACCATAGCCAGAGCAACCGCGAGCAGGGGAACCAGGGACTCCCTGCCGGACGGACCAAAAGCCCAGACAACGCCAAGCCAAGCAGGGATCAAAACGACTAATACGCCAATGCCCGCTCCGCGTGGCGTGGGTATGACATGACTACTGCGCTCATTGGGGATGTCGAGGACCCGGCGGGCGTGGAGACATCGAAGTGTCATCCCGACCGACAGCGCGGATACAAGAGCGACCGCAAATGCTCCGCCAAGCAGAGTAAGCAATTGGGTCACACTCGGCGTTGGTGCCGCGTGATCTGCACGTTGACTAGCTGCGTCTGTAAACCACAGCCGTCGTCAACGCTGCTGCCAACCATAGCGTGACTTGCCACCATCCCTGCCAAATGCCGAAGCTTAGCTGGGCTACCACAAACCCACTCGTGAGTGTGGCAAAGGCTGTAGCCTTGCCGATGCGATTGCTGTTTCCTGTCTCTAGGTGGAACACAAGCCAAAGCAAAAGCGCGGCGATCAACGCCGCTCCCGGCAGGCCGAGTTCGAGCCAGATCTGCAGCAGTGCATTGTGGGGGTGAAGCGGCAGCAGTTCGGCCGCCCGTTGGATGCCGCTGTCATCTACAGTTACTTTTGTCGTCGCGTCGTCGCCGAGTACTCTCGACGCTTCCAGTCCCCACCCGGTCAGCGGCCGCTCGCCTGCTCGCTGCGCGGCGAACTCCCATATCAGCAGCCGATGATTGAGGCTGCCATCAATGTGGTGGGTGGCTTCGACAGCGCGACCAAAAGAAGGTGTTAGCGTACCTGCGAACGGTGTCATCGCCGTTACAAGCGCAATCCCGCCAGCAAGCAGACAAGCGGCCAGTCGGGGTTGCAGGTAGGTTGCGCCAAAAGCTACCGCGCCGAACCCTACTGCCAGAACGGGCGAACTCGGATTGAGTAGGACAAGGAGTGAGGTTGCGAGACAGAACAGTAGTATTGCCCCGTAGCGGGACCATTGGCCCAGTACTGCGCAGGCGGGCCAGATGAGTATCGCGATCACACTGGCCGTGCGATTGAAAGCAGCGAGAAATCCCAGAACCGCGTCGTTACTTTGGTCGATGCGAGGGATGAAAAGCTGGTACAGTGTGATCCCGAGCAGCGCAGTAACTGTTACCGCCACACTGATTGACAGTATTTTGCGGACCGGCTCGCGGTCTCCATTGTTCAGCTGGGCGGCGAGGGCGATCAAAAGGCTGCCGCCGCATACGATAAGCGTGGTGCGAAATGCGGTTTCCGCGGCCCGCGCCGGCTCAATGGCCCAGAGAATGCTGGTTGCTGACCATGCAAGAAAGCCACCCAAGATAACTACTGGAACGGCGGAGAAGTTCGGCCACTGCAGCCGCCCGGAGACCAACAAGGCACTCGATACAAGAGCGAGAATGGCGCCGAGCGGTGCAATACCAAGCGGTGCCAAGGCCGCGACCAACGGCACGAACGCCGCTGCAGCGGCGAAAACTGTTGTCGCGTTCAGGCCGATGGAAGGTGACCGTATACCAGCTGCTGGCTCGAGGGTGGGCATGAAACTCACGTTGGTCTATTCGCCGACCCTAGCATACGATGTAGATGCGGCACGTCCCCTTAGGCGGATAGTTGCCGGGCGGTGTCGAAAGTGTTGTTCGCGGGATCCTGCAGGCCAAGGTGCTGGAGTTGCCGGGCCACGACCTGGGCTTCATCGAAACTGGCTTGGGCGCGTTCTCGGCTCGCCCTGCCGTAGCAGGCTCGCCGGTCTGGGGCGGAGCAGAGTTCCCCGAGGGTCTGGGCGAGACTGACCTGGTCGTTGACTGGAACGAGTATGCCGTTGACGCCATTCTCTACCTCCTCCCGGCAACCGCGAATGTCCGTCGCGACAATCGGCAAACCAGATAGCATCGCCTCAATGACCGAGCGGGGCATCCCCTCGCGATGGGAGGCCAGACAAAAGATGTCGGCGGCACGCAGCAGGTCGGGAACGTCTTCGCGCCTGCCCAGGAGTTTCACTCGGCGCATCAAGACTGGGTCTGTGCGCGCCTTATCGAGGACACTGTCGATGGTTTCCGCGTGATCGCTCGGTAAGCGGTCACCGATGATCCACAAATCCGCGTCGACAGACCGCAGGGCCTCGATCAGTTCCGGGAACCCCTTTTCCGCGACCAAGCGACCAACGCTTGCGATGACCACTCGGTCGGGTGCAACGCCAAACTTGGCGCGAATGCGGGCGCGCACAGTGGGGTCGGGAGAGAAGCGCTTTGGATCACTTCCGTTACCAATGGCCAGAACATCACCTGTACGACATAGGCGTAGACGGCGGGCAGAGTCAGCGTCTTCGGAAGACTGTGTGAACAGGGTGTCGGTCAGGCGTCCGGCGAGCCACTCGATGGCAATGAAGGCGCTCCGCTTCAGCGGTGCCATTCGATCGTGGAAATAGAATCCGTGCGCCGTATAGACAATCGTCGGAACGCCGATGCCAAGTGCCGCAAACCGCGCAACGGCGGCGGCGACTGGCGTGTGAACATGCAGGAGATCGAAGCGTTCCTTGACGAGAACACGCCGCACCTCGCGTATGGCCCGCCAAATACGCGGCGGCGAGAGGGAGCGGCTGAGCGGTAGCGGGATGACTCGGAACCCTGCGGCCCGCACGAGGTCGAGTTCCGGGCCGTCCGCACAAACGCCAACCACCTCGTGGCCAGCGTCCGCTATCCCCCGCATCAAGGGCAGTAGAAAACGCGCCATTGTGAAGTCGACGGCGCAGAGCTGACAGACCTTCATGTGGTCATTGTTAGCGATGATCGACTCTGGCTTTGCGATTGGCCCAGGAAAGGCGCGATCGCGTCGAGCGTTGCCGTGAGTACGTTGCGCTTGCTATCGGCGATCTCCCTGGCCTTGGCGACTTGAGTGGACCGGGCGTTGGTGTCAGTGAGCAGGGTATCGACAGTTTCCGCGAGGTGACGCGTATCATTGACGCGTTTGAGCGCCTTGCCGGTGTCAAACTCTTCGACGATGTCGCGAAAGTTGTCGGTGTGAGGACCTGTCACAATGGCGCAGCCTAGTTTCGCTGCTTCGAGCGGGCTCTGTCCGCCGTGCGGAATGAGGGAACCGCCGATGAAACCGACCTGGCAAATCCGATACCACAGCCCCATCTCGCCAATCGTGTCGGCGATGTAGACATCGATCTCTCTTGTCGGATACTCGCCCTTCGAGCGTTGTACTGCGACTAGACCTTCTTCGGCGATGGTCCTGGCGATGTCGTCGCCCCGCTGCGGATGGCGAGGCGCAATGACAGTGAGTAGCCCTGGGTGCCGAGGTGCCAGTCTCAAGTGAACCTGCGCCGCCTCTTTCTCCTCGTTCGCATGGGTATTGGCGGCGAGCCAGCAAGGCCGCTGGCGAACACTTTCTTCGACACGCTCTAACTCAATCGGGTCCGCGGGTGGCGGGGCTGCGGCGTATTTCAAGCTCGTGGCACAGATCACTTCAGTTGCGCCCAGCTTGTTCAGTCGATCGCCGTCGATCTTCGACTGGGCGACCACTCTGACGAATGATCCAAACATAGTCTGGGCGAGTGGTGGCACTCTACGCCACGCGCGAAATGACCCAGCGGAGATGCGAGCGTTGAGTAGCATCATGGGGACGTGACGCTGGCGCGCCTCGTGGAGCAAGTTCGGCCAGATCTCAGACTCAATAAATGCACCGACCGTCGGTTGCCAATGCGAAAAGAACCGCCGGACAGCCTGAGGCGTATCTATTGGCGCATACTGGTGTTGTACGGCTGATGGTAGCCGGTCCGCCGCGATTTGTGCGGACGTCACTGTGCCGGTGGTCACCAAGATATGTAGTGCCGGGAACTCACGACGGAGCAGGTCGATAAGTGCCAGGGTCGATGTTAGTTCCCCGACGCTTGCTGCGTGGAGCCATAGCAACGTTCCAGACGGACGGGGCAACCGTGAACAACCGAGTCTCTCCGCGAAGCGTTCGGGATTTTCACGGCCTTTGCGGCGCCGGCGCCGAAGATGGTGGTGGATAAGCGGCGATCCGATTTGGGTGGCGGTTCGGTACAACCGATACAAGGCCATGCCGGCGCTCACGAGGTGCGCGCGCCGTGCTGATCTCCCCAGGCTTGAAACGCAACGATGGCCCAGAGGGCCGCTGCGGTGTCACGCCGCCCGGCGTTCAGGTCATCCCACCACTGCTGCGGTACAAGTGGATCGAACAGGCCTTGGCGCCGCAAGCGGTTTGGGTCAATCGCCGCTCGGCACAGATCCCGTAGGGGACCCGTGAGCCAATTGGCCACAGGAATCTCGAATCCCTTCTTGGGCAATGAGAAGACCTCGCTTGGCACGCAATCGGCAAACGCGCGCCGCAGAATGGCCTTGCCATTGCCCGGTTGCAATTTGAAGTTGCCGGGCATTCGCGCGGCGCATTCCACAACTCTTTGGTCGAGGAACGGGCAGCGTGCTTCGAGCCCGTGAGCCATAGACATCCGATCGACCTTCACCAGCATGTCGCCCGGCAAGACCAAGTCGATGTCGGTGAAGAGAACCTGGTTCAGACAGTCGTCGTCCGCATACCGGGAGCGAAGCTCATCTACAAGGGATATGATGCCTGGACTTCGGTGGCCCAGCAAGGCAAGCAAGTCGCTATCTTCATGTGGGCTGGCCCAGCCTGCATGTCGCTCGGCCGGTGTCTTGGCCGCATGCGCAGTGAAGCGGCGGAGCCGGCGGATACGCTCCAACAGCCGGTTGTTCTTTGTCGCGGGCAGCGCGCGAAGGGTTCCCTCTAGTGTTGCCCGCAGCGGCTGTGGAAGGCGCCGGTAGCGCCCGGCCTGGATTTCACCCTGATACTTGCGATAGCCGCCGAAGACCTCATCCGCCCCATCGCCGGTGAGCGCGACAGTTACGTGTTGCCGAACGACCTCGGATAGCAGGTATGTCGGCACGGCGGAGGAGTCGGCAAAGGGTTCGTCAAAGTTCTCGAATACTGCCGGTATGGCGTCGTGGGCCTGATCCGGCGTCACTTCTATCTCGATGTGATCGAGCCCCAGGGTGTTGGCAAGATGCCGTGCTGCAGGCCGCTCTTCGTAGTAGTCGCCGGCACCGCGGAAACCGACCGTGAATGTGGTTAACCGGTGGCCCTGGTTGGCGAGAGAAGCGGAGACGATTGTGGAGTCGATACCGCCGGACAAAAATGCGCCGACCGGGACGTCCGCAACCAGTCGCGCCCGTGCCGCGGTGTCGACTGCTTGACGCAGCTCAGCCGCCGCCTGTTCCGTGTCGTCGAAGCGCGGGAGGCGGTGAAGTGAGAGGTCGTACCATCGGTTGAGTTGGGGATCGCTGCCAGGTGACCAGGAGAGAGAATGGCCAGGTGGCAACTTGTTCGCGCCCGCAAGAATACACTTCGGCTCGGGGACATAGCCGAGCGTCATGTACAGGGTGAGAGACTCCTGGGAGACATCGCCAAGGTCCGGTTTCAACGCGCGCAGGGCGACAAGATCGCTGGCGAAAGCGAGCCCGGTTGTGTCTCCACTATAGAGCAGGGGCTTCTGACCGAATCGGTCGCGAGCGAGCGTCAGCGTGCGGGCGGCAGGTTCCCAGATTGCGATGGCAAACATGCCAACGAGCCGGGGCAGCAAATCCGCTGCCCAAGCGTCCCAACCAGCCAGCAGAACCTCCGTGTCGCTATCGCTGGCAAAGCTGTAGCCCAGGGCGCTGAGATCGTCGCGCAGTTCCGAGAAATTGTAGATCTCACCATTGTAGGAGATGACCCGGTTGTGCGCTGCCATCGGCTGCGCTGCCCGGTCGCTAAGGTCGATGACCGCGAGGCGGGTGTGCGCTAACGCGCAGTGACTATCCTGCCATGTTGCTGATGCGTCAGGGCCGCGACGGCGCAGACGTTCGATCGCCCGCCCGAGCATGCGGTCGAGGCCGCCCATGTCCAATCCCTTGAACCGTGTAATGCCGGCAATGCCACACATGTTGGAGGCTCTCTGGTTTCAGGCTGCCTTAGTCTTGCCGGTCTCGATCTGCGCGCCAACCGCACAAGCACACCAGATTTCACCCCAGCGCGTGACCAGTTCGACGATGGACAGACCGGCTGCTGTAACTTCGTCAACAAATTCCGAAAGCTTGTGTTCAATCCTGTGGTCCGGATCCGACCGATAGGAAACACCGAGTTCTTGTCGGAGCGGCATATGCCAATGGCGCTCGAACAGCGGAACCCGAATGAGGATTTGGTTGGGTGCCGCTTGGCGAACAATTCTCTGAAGAAATTCCACCCTGTCATCGATGTGTTCGAGGACGTTTGACAAGACGACCGCGTCCCACGGACCCGTCGGTAGATCGGTCGTTGCGTCGGTCGTAGCGAAGGTCAAGTTGGGCAGTGGATGACTCGCAGTAGCTCGGACAACATTGTGCTCGTTCAAGTCAATCCCCATCACTCTGCGTTGAGGACTCTCGCCGGCGATCGATGCGGCGACGGCGCCGAGGCCACAACCGATGTCCAGTACACGCGCACTGTTGCCGATCCGCTGGGTGAAGAACCGATGGTAGTCAGTCAGGCGATGTTTTGGGTGCTCTCCTTGTCCCAGGGCCATTGCCCGTTCGTTGATGGCCAGGTCCAGCCTGTCCCAAAGCGCGAAGAGGTTGCGCAATCCGGTCGGAGGCGGGCCGGCACGTCCTTCAAGGACAAACAGGCCGAACAGGATCTGTCGGCGCCAGGCGCTAGGGAATACCCGGTAGATCAGCCCGAGCCCGCGAATTACAGAGAGGAGCGCGCGTTTCACAGCAGATCTTGGAACACCTGTCGGTGGCGTTCGATCCAGCCCGTCAGTGTAAAGCGCTCGACCGCACGGGCGCGCGCCGCCGCGGCCATCGACGCTTGGCTCATAGCTACCTTGGTCATCGCCTCAGCAATGGCGATCGGCTCGGGCCAGCGCGGGCGGTCCCAGCCGGTGTCGCAGGGCAGGCTGATGCCGGCTGTTTCGCCGACCAGTTCAGGGACGCCGCCAGTGGCGGAGTAGATGACGGGCAGGCCGCTGGCGAGTGCCTCGATCACCGCGTTTGGGCAGGCGTCGTTGTATTGGGTGGAGATGTAGGCGTTCGCTTGCCGATAGATGGCGGGCGCATCGGCTTGCGTGTATGCACCAGTGAACTTCACGCGTCGGGTGAGGTCCAGATCCTGTACGAGGCGACCGGCCGCTTCGGACGCCTCACGGGAAAGCCATCCGGCGATCGTCAAGCTGCAGTCGAGCCCATGCTCAACAGCAATCCCGAGGCCGCGCAAAGCGGTCTCAAGCCGGTAGAACGCGTGTGTGTCGACTTTGCCGGAAGCCAAAAACTGAAACGGCTTGTCTTGGCTGCGGCCGGGTCTGGGAGCGAAAACTTCGGTATCGACCGCATTGTACAAGACCTCCCCGGGTCCTTCGCGAATGCCGAGAAACTCGTCCGCGGCCCGTCGGCAAAACTCGCTCTGCCAGAGAACATGGTCGGCACGATGATAGCTACGCGCCATGTCCGCGTTGCGCGCGCGCCAATCCCCGGCGAACCAACCGGGATAGAAAACGCCGTTCTGATTGTGGACGATTGGCACCTGCCGAGTTGAGAGGTGCTTCAGCGCGAAGGTCGGGAGATGGGGCGCGTTCGAAAGGATGTAGACGAGATTGAAGCTGCGGCGATGCTCCGGAAAAGCTGCGGCGAGCCGCTGCAGTTTCACACGTGGTCCGCCGACGTTGCCGGATCGGCCGCCGGCGTAAAAAACGCGTGGTGCTTCACGGCGTGGTTGCCGCCTTGCTGTGACGGCGCATTGCAACCCAATCCCTGTCCGATAGATGTTGCGGGCCAAGCCGCGCACGATTGGGTCGCGTTTCGCGGTCGTGATCATTCGGTCAGCAGGGGCTCGTAGACTTCCTTGAGGTGGCGCACCGCCACTGTCCCCCAATCCGCGACCATAACCGCATCGCGTGCCGCTGCCGTCAGTGCGTCGAGATCGGGATGCGCAAGGAGTTCGAGTATCTTGTCGGCGATTGCAGTGGCGCTTTCGGCCAAATCGGGAGAGACGAGCGCGCCAGAGGTCCCGTCAGTGATCAGGTCGGGCGCCATGCCGACCGGCGTCGAGACGACCGGTGTTCCTGTCGCCATGCTTTCCATGACAGCCAGCGGGCCGCCTTCTTCGCGGGATGTCATCAGGTAGATGTCAAGGGCGCGATAGCAGTCAACAATCTGCCGGTAATCGTCGAGATACTCATGATGGAATGGCACACCATGTCGCGACAATCCCTCTTTCACAAATCCGCGGGCCGGTCCCGTTAGTAGAATGTAGACCGGCCTTTGCCGGTGAACACTCGCGACCGCATCGACGAACAAGTCGGGTCCCTTGATCGGTTTCGGGACCATGCCGTCGCCCCAGCCTACACCGTCCTTCTGAAAAGATCCGATGCAAACATGATCATCGGGGACGGTAAACTGCCGGCGGGCTACAGCGCGGTCTTGGGCGGTGCCGGGCACAAACGCGTGCGTGTCCACACCTAGCGGTATTTGAACCAGTTTGGTACTCGGCACGCCCCATGTTCGGAGGCGGTTGTTGACGAGCGTGTTGGAGACGACAATGCGGTCGAGGTCGGGCACGGAAGCGAGAAAGTTGTCAATATGCCGTGCCACCTCCGGGCCGTCCTGCGGTTTCCCATGGAGAAAGGATGTAACCAGGTGGTTTGTTCTCGACACATGGCGCCGCCAAGCCAGCCACATGTACTGGGATCCAAAGTGCAGCAGGCCATCAAAGGTCCGGTGCGGCGCTAGGGTTGTCGCGGCGATCCCCGGCCGCAGTGCGTTGGCGCCATTGCACACACTCTCGCCTAACCGGCGGATCGCCCAGTCCTGTGGCTCAATGACAAATTGAACCGATGGCGTCCGGCTGGCGATGATTCCGGCGCGGTGTCCTGCTGAAAAAGCGGCGGCCGAGGCGGACCGCAGTGTCTCTCTGGCAATGGCCCGGGCCGTACCAAGCATCAAAGCGTCGCTGCTGCGGCTTCTGCCAGTCGATCGATTAGCTCGGGCATCTTGGTTCTTGCTTGCCAGTCCAGCTCCCGGGATGCCTTTTCGGCGTTGCCTACGGATGTGGCCAAGTCGGAGGGGCGATGCAGGCTGCTATCCAGGCGCACGTGGTCGCGCCAGTCGAGGTCGAAGTAGGCGAATACGGTGCTGACGAAGTCCTGCAGGCGGCTGGTTGTTCCAGTTGCAATAACAAAGTCGTCAGGTTCGGCGCACTGCAGCATGCGCCACATGGCGTCAACATACTCCGGTGCCCAGCCCCAATCGCGGCGCACGGATATGTCACCAAGGACAAGCTGCTCGTCGCTGCCTCTGGCGATGCGCGCCGCCGCGGCAACGATCTTGGCGGTGACAAAGCGGCGCGGCCGCAGCGGTGATTCGTGATTGAACAACAGGCCGTTGCTGGCGAAGAGTCCGTAGCTCTCCCGATAGTTGACCACCTGCCAAAACGCGGCCGCCTTGGCGACCCCATAAGGACTGACCGGGCGAAACGCTGTCGTTTCGTTCGCCGGGGTCTCGCCCGTGTTGCCAAAGCACTCGCTGGAACTGGCATTGTAGAACCGTATTGGACGGTTCAGGAAACGAATAGCTTCCAGGATGTTCAGGGTTCCAATGGCAATGCTTTGTGTCGTTTCGACCGGTTCGACAAAAGAAAGGCCGACGGAGCTCTGACCCGCCAGGTTGTAGATCTCGTCCGGCGCAGCGCGATCAATGGCCTGTAGCACGCTGCGGAAGTCGGTTGGGGCGGCGGAATGGAGTGTGAGCTTATCACGGATGCCAAGGGCCGAAAGTGACGCAAAACTGGAGATCTCGGCGTCGCGCGAAGTGCCGTGCACGCGATAGCCTTTGTTCAACAGCAGTTGTGCGAGGTAGGCGCCGTCTTGTCCGCTGACGCCAAAAATGAGCGCGGTGTTTGTCATGTGTCGTGTGGCCGACGGGCCACGGCCATCAACATGTGCGCAAAGACACTGCCAGGCACAAAGGGGGCTAGCGCGACGCTCAAGCCTTTGGTGATAAGCCAGCGATAATCGAAACCCAGCTCATGGTGCAGGCTGCGTAGCACACCCTGACGGCGATGGATCGGCCTTACTTCGAGAACGTCGAAGCCGCCGTCAACCAGAACTGTACTGAGTTCTTGCCGGGTGAGTCGCCATTGATAGAAGCGCTGGTGTGCGGGTGGTGATGCGCTGGCCCGCCGTCGTTTCGCCAGCCATGCTTGGCGGAGGTTGTCAAAGGGCACCGTGATGAAGAGATAGCCGCCCGGCTTCAAGATGCGACGTGCCTCGTCGGTACAATGGTGCAGCCCTGCCTCAAAATGCTCGAATGTGCCCCAGGAGAAATAGCCATCTAAACTGCTGCTAGGGAGTCCAGTGTCGCGGATATCACCGACGAGGAACTCGTGCTCGGGGAACCGCGATCGAAGTGCCGCGACAGTCTTGCGGCTGATGTCGAGACCTAGGGTGGGGAACCCTTTCTCGGTTAGGCACAGTGTCCAGTCGCCAAGGCCGCAGCCACCGTCCAGCAGGCGCGCGCCCGGAGGCAGCTTGGCAAGCCAGGGCGCCATGACACGATACTCGGCCTTGCGTGGAATGCTGCGCGCCGCGGCCTGTGGTGCACCCTTGGGACCGCCGAGTTCATCCCACTTGGCCGTCCAGTAGCTTTCGACGAAATCTGTCTCACTGGACGGCGCTTCGCCGGTATCGGCTATGTAGTCTTTTCGCATTGGCAGAACTACATGGGGAGTTGGGTTGCAAGCCCGGCGACCGGGTCCCGCCACAACCGGCGTTGCGCGACGATCTCGTCTCGGCGCGCGACGAGTGACTCAAAGAACTCGATGTAACCATCGCTCATCGCTTCGGCGGTGTGAGGATAGCTCGCAAGACGTTCGCACCAGCGACCATAACTCTGTCCCATACGCTCTACCGCCGTAACGAAGTCCTCCGGACCATCGAACGGTTCACCGTAGCCGTCACAGTATTCGGGAAGGGCGCCGCTTCTACGGTAGATGAGCGGCAGGCCACATAGCGCACCCTCTATGTGGTGCATGCCCGCCGGTTCGTTGATGGAGGCTGTGACATAGACGTGGTGACGCCGCAGTTCGTCCGCAAGCGCGTCTCCCGCGAGCGGCTCGACGTGGCGGACATGTCGAAACTCGATTCCGGATGGCAAATTGCCGACGTATGTGAAGGCGATGCGATCCCGCCATGGCGGTTCGGCAAGCATCGCATCCAGGCGTTGATAGACGTCGAAGCCCTTAAGCCGATTGCCGCCCCAGTGATGGGTGACGAGGCGCAATGGGCCCGCACCGTCCCAAGGTTGGTTGCCAAGCGGGCAGAAGACGTTCGTGTCGGCGCCGTTGAGGATGACCGCAGGCTCGCTTTCTCCTCGCCACACACGGAGGTCACGTAGCCAGGACGCGATGAAGGCCGTTGCATCGGCTGCATAATTCGCTGTCCGCAGTCGCCAGTTCATGGTGCGGGTGCCCTTGCGTTCGTCACACTCGTTGATGCGATGAACAACCAACACCTTTGGATAGCGGGCGATGTGGCGCAGGACGTTGCCAGGCGTGAATGTGACGAGCGGATTCCGCCGGCGGGGATCCGTTATCAGCGCGATGTCTGCGTCTGGCTGAAGATCAAATACAACACTGTGTCCCTTCAATTTCAGTCGTTCTGCAAGTGCGCGGACGAAGTTATTGCCACCGCCCCAGGGACCTTCCGCTATGCGCTGGCCGATGGCGACTTTCATCTGGTGTGTGCGGCGACTGCGGGCGCCGACGGCCTAGCTGCCGGCTTGCCACCGAAGCACTCTACAAGGTTCCGCGTGTCCCGATTCATCCTGCCCATGGAAAAGTGTTTTTCCGCGGTGGCGCGAGCGGCAACGCCCATGCGTTCGCATAGCTGCGGGTCTGAACGCAACCGCTCGACCGCTTGCGCTAGCTTGGCAGGGTCGCCTGGGGGAACCAGAATGCAATTGGACCCGTCATGGAACAGATTGCGGTCCCATAGTCCCTTTATGTTCGAAAGCACCACGGGGCGGCCACACGCCATGGCCTGTAGCGTTACGCTGTATCCGGTGGGCTGCCAAACATCCAGCAGGGGAACAACAACCACAGCCGCGGAACGGTACATATCACGCAAGACGATGTCCGTTATCGGCGACCCGTGATAGCTTCCGTGGACGACACTGACCTGCCGGTCGGCGGGTACCTTGATTGGCAGACGCGTTAAGAGTGTTAGTGGTGCCGCGCATCGGGCTGCAATCAGTGTTGCATAGTCCCGTTTGGGGTCAGAGCCGACCGCGAGTACTGCGCTGCCATTCCTCGCAGATCCCGGCGACCAAAAGTCGGTGTCGACACCGAACCGATACAAGCTTGTTTTCTCCGGCGGAATACCGAAGCGCTTGATTGACTGCAGACGGTCCTGGTCGCCAAAGAAGAACAGGTGATCGAGTCCGGCGGCGGCTCGCTTGATCCGCCGATGAGTTGCCTGGCGGAATGCGCGAGGCACGAAGTCGACGGTGTCCGCAAGGCCGTGGAAACCGCCGACCAAAGTCGGCCGCTGCGAAACCCTGTGTCCGTAGAGGCCAAGCGACAGGCTGAACCCGTCGGTGAAGCTGATAGCCACCGTGCTGTCCGTGAGCGCGTCAGACGCTCCAAGCACCCGCTGCAAACTGTAGCCAAAACCAACCAATGCGTTACGCCGGATTTCAAGCTGCAGCAGTCCGCGTCCCAACGGACTCTTCGGATCAGACCGACTATCTGCCATGTCAACTTCGTAGCCGGCGTCCTGTAAAGCGATGTAGCCGTAGAAGAATTCGTGGGGCACGGATCCGTTGCGGGCACCGGTTAGTCGGTCGGTGCGGCTCTGGGCCGGGAACATGAAGACTGTACGGTGCGTCACGGGGATGCCGGTTCGGCTAAGGCGCTGCCTTGAAGTCGGTTGAATGATACCAGTCGATCATTCGGTTGAGCCCGTCTTCCAGCGGGATGGCATATGCGAACTCGGGCACAATGGAGCGAAAATGAGTCATATCGGCGCTCTTGGTGAAGCGACCTTCCGGCCTGCTGGCGTCAGTCCGCAGTGTCGGCTCGACGCCAGCGGCGGCGCAGATGCTTTTCGTTAACTCCATGATCGAAAATGTTTCTTCTGTTCCGATGTTAGCGACTGTCGTTTCCGTGGTCTTGGCCAGGCCATGCATCATACGCGCGCAGTCGTAAGCATGGACGTAGGACCGCCGTTGGTTTCCTGACCCCCAGATCGTAACCGGGTCGGTCCCATCCATGACACGTTTCACAAGCATCGGGATTGCCTGACTGTGTTCGCCCGCCCACCTATAACGTTCCGCGTATATATTGAATGGCCGGGCGATTACAATTCTGACGTCAGCTTCCTGGCCGAAAAGGGTCGCCTTCTGTTCGAGGAAACGTTTGGCCCAGCCATAGCCACGATTCACTCGTTCCGGTTCGCCAGTGAAAGTCGGCAACTCGGTGATCGTATCAGGACCCTGGTCCGGATACACGCAGGATGAGCTTGCGACGATCAGGCATCGTGGCGGTGATGCGCCCAGAGCGGTCAGCAAGTTCTGGGTTATGGCCTCATTGTGATGGAGAATCTGCAGGTGACGTCCGTCAGAGTAGGATACGCCGAAGGCCCGGCTTGCGAGATGGTAGACCGTGTTCGCGTCACCAAGCGCGAGTGATGCAAACCTCTCGTCTTCAAGATCGCCATGCCGGAACTCGATGCGGTCCGCGATATGACGGAGGTTCTGCTCTTGACCTCGCGATAGATCGTCAACGACAACAACCTGATCATCGCCACCGGCTACGAGAACCTCGGCCAAGTAGGAGCCGATCATGCCGGCGCCGCCGGTCACAATTGTCTTTCGTTTCATGGCGCGGACAGTGCGGCCTGACTGTCAGGCGGCGCTTGGCTGGTTCACACCCAGCCGCTTGCCCTTTCGACGCGGCGCTCGGTTGTCGCGGCGTCTGGTTCGGTTGGGACATTGGCGGGGAGGCCGAGCGTTGAGTCGGCTAGGCCTGCAAGCCGGTCTCCGTAGGGTGGGTCCGATGTCACGCAGAAGTGCTCGGCAGCCGCGCGAAGCTGGTCGGCGATCCCCGGATCGTTCATCTGGACGCGCAGGTCCGCCAGACGTTCACTCAACTGGCCGTGACCGAACCAAGTATTGACCACATCAAGTGCGCAGAAGTCGCGGAAATGAACAGACCGGACGTTGAACTGTGTGTGTTCCTGTACGCCTTCGGGAAAGAGGACCAGTACGGGCTTGCCCTTGACCAGCGCCTCAAGTAGCAGCGTGGACCGAGGTGAGATGACGGCGTCGGCTAGAGTGAGAACCTGGTTGGTGATTTGGTAGTCGATCATGAAGAGTTCACGCGAGGCTTCGCCAATTTCGCGCTGGTAGTATTCGACCATGTGTGGATCCATCGTCACATGGTGCCAAGTTAGCGAGAAGAAATCCTGTTCGCCTTCCAACAACCTGCCGCGCCACGGATGAGGCCGGTACAGGATATGGCAATTGTCGAGCAAACCAGAGGCGACGGCCGCCTCAAGTTTCTGTAGCAACTCGGTCTCATGGAAACTCTCACCGACCCCGGCGTATAGAATGATTTTCTTGTCGAGGGGCACATCAAACCGTCTGGCCAACTCGCTGCGGCTTTCAGACGGTGGTTGACGGTAGACTTGGAATTGTGCGGCCCCGAAGGCGACTATGCGGTCGCCAGGTATGCCGAGAAACCGCTCGGACTCGCGCTTACTCTGTTCTCCCCAGACCACAAGCCAAGTCGGCATACCCGTACAAACTGCTTTCGACGTTGGATTGTCCCAAGAGTTCATACACAGAATAATCGGAACCTTACGTCGCTCGGCCGAGCGAACCAGGTCGTTGAGGAAAATCCCTGTAAGGACGGTGGGGTAGATGATGAGATCGGGACGCTCCTCGTCGAGCACCTGTTCTAGCTCCGCCGCCCGCCCCATAAGGTGCTTTAAAACCCAACGAAACGCATTGTAGATGCCGGGGAGCGAGAGAAACTCGACGATGCGTACGTTCCGCCGCCCAAGTTCGCGCCTGAGTTTCGCGTCGCGAACGATGTAGTAGGTCTCACTGCCGCGATGCCGATTGAGCGCCGTTGCCGCGAAGAGAAAGTACCAGTATCCACTTCGTTTGCGTTGAATGCCACAGTAACGAGGGTTGCTTACCCCGTAGTCACGGACATCAACGTTCAGCGCCTTCTTTGCCTTACCGCGGTCGTCGGGCACCACGTATTGAACATGATGGCGGCTTTCCAGTGCGCGAAAGGTATCACTTGCCAGGAACGCGCGGACGACAATGTCGGTGTCAACAAAAACGAGTACCTTGCGTGCCGTTCCGCTCACTGTACCACTCGCGCTGGTGAGCCAATCACTGTTGCACCCGCCGGGACATCTCGGGTCACGGTAGCCCCGGCGCCGACGGTCGCGCCTGCACCTACCTCAACACCCGGCAAGACCACAGCCCCCGTACCGACCGTCGCCAACTCCCCACAGTGTACTTTGCCCGCCAGGCGTGCGCCCGGCGCCACATGCACATGGTCGTCCAGGTGGCAATCATGGTCCACGCTCGCTGTGGTGTTGACGATTACGCAACGCCCCAGTCGACTTCCCGGATTCACCACAGCGCCCGCCGCGAAGAAACAGCCATTGCCTACAACTGTGTGTTGCGACACGACTGCCGCCCGATGCACCACGGTGGCAAGGGTGCCTTGGTGCTCCGTCACGGTGTCCGCCAACCGCGCTCGTTTCGCGGTGTCGGTGATGGCGATGTGGAAATCGTGAGCGGCTGCGAAAGCGGCGTCGTCAAGGAGTGAGTCGTCACCGAGCACAGCTGTGCCCAATACTTCGCTTTGTCGATCGTTGTCGAGCAGCCCGTAAACCGGGATGCCAGCGGTCGCGCAGGCGTCAATAACGACTGTCGCATGATCACCCGCGCCGAGCACGACGAGCCCTCGCGTCATTGTGCCAGTGCTTGTGTGTCTTGGAGAACCGCGTCAAGCGCTGTCGACACCGCTTCGATCTCGTCCTCACCGATGCCAGTCGAACAAGGCAAACAGAGAGTGCGCCGATGATAGTCGCGGCCGTTGGTATCACCGAGACGCCGCGCCGAGGAATATGGAGCCAGATCGGGAAGTGGGATCCAAGTGGGTCGTGCTCCCACACCTCGCGCGTTTAGCCCTGCGATGACAGGCGCAGCCCCGTGCGGATAGATATTGGGGTCCAGATCTAGCACCGCCATCCAACAACTGCTCTGCGCCCATTCGGCTTCCGCTACCATTGCTGCTCCCGGCGTCCCCGCAAGTCGGTCGGCGTAGCTGGCGACGATCCCACGTTTTCGCGACACAAACGCGTCAAGACGTCCAAATTGGGTGAGGATAATGCTCGCGATGATGTTGGGCATTCGGTAGTTGAAGCCGACTTCGCGATGGTCGAACGTGACGGGATCATCACGCGCTTGGTTGGCGAGATAACGACAGTACTCTGCCGCCTCGGCGGTTCGAAGAACCACCATACCGCCTCCCCCCCCGGTGATGACCTTGTTGCCGTTGAAGCTCAGGGTCGCAAACTCGTGCAAGCCGCCGGCTGGCCGGCCGCGATAAACGGCACCAAGGGCCTGAGCGGCATCCTCGACGACGGCCACCTTGTGGTCGCGTGCGACCATGGTGACCGAGTCCGCCTCCACAGGATGGCCGTAAAGGTCGACGACGACAATTGCCGCGACTCTCATCCCGGAGTCCTTTTCGACCGTCCCGTCGTTGCGGGCTTCACAACTCTGCGACAGGTAGGTGCGAAGAGGCTCGGGGTCTATTAGCCCGGTGCGTTGATCGACGTCTGCAAACACCGGTTCGGCACCGCAGTAGCGTACGGCGTTGGCGGTTGCGACGAACGTGATCTCTGGAACAATCACAAGGTCACCCTTGCCGACGCCGGCGGCCAGCAAGGCTAGGTGGAGTGCCGCCGTACCGCTCTGCACGCCAACGGCGTGCGGGGCGCCGACGTAGTCGGCGATGCGCTCCTCCAGATCGGCGATAGCCGGTCCGGCGGCGAGCATTCCGCTCCTAACAGCTTGCTCGACCGCGTCACACTCGGCTGCCCCGACATTGGGAACTGCATTTGGTATCATCGGTCTAGTTGGCCATCGGGGTGACGCGACGCGTACCAGGTGAAGGTATTCTGAAGCCCAACCTCCAGACCGATCCGCGGCGAATAGTCGAGCTGGTTTTGGGCCTTCGTCAGGTCGGGACACCGGCGGGCGGGAGACCCCTGTGGCGCCAACCGTTCATTCATCGCCTCGGGGCGCCAGTCGGCCAGCGTGCACAGCATGTGGAATAGGTCACCAATCTTGGTTTCCTGAGCATCGTTGCCGATATGGAAGATCTCAGGCTCACTTGAAGCCTGCGACAATGCGCCAACCATGCCGGAAACGGCATCGGTGACAAAGCAGAATGCACGACGTTGATCACGCCCATAGAGTGTGAACGGCTGTTCTCGCCGAAGGAGCCTCAGCGAGAGTTCGGGCACGACATGTTCATAGCCCATCCGAGGCCCGTAGACGTTGTGAAAACGGACGATTGTGGCTGGCAGGCCGTATTGTCGTGCAGCAGAGTTTACAAGCGACTCGCCAAAGATCTTCGATGCTGCGTAGGAAAAACGTGGTCGGAGGATGTCCGAGATGACGACTGGCACCGTTTCCGGTGTCGGGGTCGGAAAGCTGTCAATTGTATCTAGGCCGCCAGCGTAGACCTCGCTTGTCGAGGCGTATAGCAGCCGACCGCCGTTGCGGCGCCACCAGTCCACAACGTTGATCACGATTATGCCGTTGGTCCGGAGTACATCCGATGGCTTCTCAATCGTGTAGCGGACTCCAACTACACCAGCCAACAAGTAGATCTCGTCGAAGCTGCGGTTTAGCCGGCTAAGGGCGGAAGGATCAGTGAGGTCGGCTTCTACAAACTCGATCTGAGCACGGTCAAACAGTTCTTCCGCGTCGTGGTCAAGTCGTCCACGTGACAGGTCGTCTACCGCGGTGATCTGATATCGGGAGTCAGCACTCAGGCTCCGGATCAGTTCAAGCCCGATAAACCCTGTTCCGCCGAGCACAAGAGCAGTGGTCATTGGGTGGCTTCTCTCTCATCGAACTTGGATTGCAGAAAGTGATCCCATACCTGCCGATGACTTTGAACCAGGTCTTCGATGCGTTGGTGCTTGGTAACGCGGAATATGCGGACGGGCTGCCGATCACGGAGCAGTGCCTCGATCAAATCGGGCATATCAAAGCTGCCTGAGTCAGGGATGAGTTCGAGCGCTTCCGGCGAGATACAATACGCACTGCAGATTGTCGGCCAGCGATATGTGGGTTTCTCGGCAATACCAAGTACGGCCCCGTCCGCAGTATCAAGCACGCCAAATGGAATTGTGACCTGATACTCGGCAACGCCAATTGTCAGGAGCGCGCCACTTCTGTCATGTTCGTCCAACACCTGCGCCCAGGAGGCATCGACAATGTTGTCGCCGTTTACGACAAGAAATGACCTGTCAAGCTTTTCGCGCAAAAGGTTGAGACCTCCCGCCGTGCCAAGCGGCGTTTCCTCAATCACTAAGTCGACGCTTTGGCCGCGAAAGCTTTTGTTCTTGAAATAGTCAAAGAACACTTCGGGCTGGTAGTGTAAGAGAATGTGCAGTTTGTTTATGCCCTGGCCAACGAGCGACTCGATGACCTTCATGACTATCGGTGTTCCGCCGACCGGTAGCATCGGTTTGGGCATCAGCTCTGTGTAGGGCCGCAGGCGCTTGCCAAACCCGCCGGCGACGATCACTGCCGGGTTATCGACCGTCTCCATGACGGCCACATCCTCCAGCGAGACGATGCCTAGGATGTAGCCTTCACTATTGACTACCGGCGCAAATGATTTCTTCGCAACGATCAGTCTGTCGGAGACCTCGTCGCGTGTCATCGTGTCCAAGACAGTCAACGGCTGCCGATTGGCAATCGACCCGGCTCGGTCGGATAGTGATGTTCCCGCGACAATCGAGCGGCGCAGGTCCCCGTCGACAATTATCCCGAATAGCCGACTGTCCGGCGTGACGATTGGCATCAAACCTAGGTGCAGCTCGTTCATCCGCTGCATCACGTCATGGACCGTTGAATCAGGGCTAGGATAGCCGTCGAGGCGCTTGATCTTGTGATGCCACATACTCTCTTGTGTTTCACGCATGGCTGCAGTCATGGGCAGTGCCGTCGAGAAGTCTGGCTGCATAATCAAAATTGAGACGTAAGAGATCTTCAGCGTCCGTCAGATCTTCCGGTACTGGGAACGCATGACCAACTATGCGGTGTCCTCGCTGGCGTAGCGGGTCAAGGACGTCGGGCAATTCAATCTCACCACGTGGCGACACGCGAAGGGACTTTAGGCACTCCCGAACCTCGGAGCAGTACACGTGAAGCAGCGCTGCCGCGTAGTTGCTCGGTGCGGTGCCCGCGACCGGCTTCTCGACGAACCGCGTTATCGTACCATCTTCCATCAGTTCAACGGCGCTTGTACGCGCTAACCGCTCCGGAGGCAGCCGCTTTAGGCAAAGCGCCGCACCTGCGCCGGATCGTCGAAACAGGTCTATCGTGCCGCGAACGTGGAGGTCCAAGAACGCTGTGTCGCTGGCGATGACAACGACATCGTCGTCTATGAAATCGGCCGCCGCAGCGACTGCGTTTCCAGTTCCGAGTTGCTCTGCCTGGTAAACAAAACTCACGTGGATACCGAACCTCCGCCCGTCTCCGACGAAGTCCTTGACGAGTTTGGCCTTGTGGCCAATTACGATGGCAACGTCGCCGATTCCCGCCGCGGACAGTGAGTCTAGAACCAACTCGATTATTGGCCTGCCGTTGATCGGCAGCAGCGGTTTCGGCAAGATGTCCGACACTGGCTGGATACGATTCCCAACGCCGGCCGCGAGCACTATGGCCTTCACGCGGCTACCGAACTCTTGGTGAGAGACGGTTTACATGTGTCGATATCTTGGAATCGCTTGACGATCAGCGTCTCATCTAGATCGACTTGGCACAGGCGTGCGACGATGCGCTCTGCCGCGTGTCCGTCGCCGTAGGGGTTGGTCAGGCCATCAAGGCTAGCGCGAAACTCTGGTGACGTCGCCTGGGCCAGGGCGCGGCGTATCGCGTCAGGCTTTGCCGGTGCGTGGATCACATTCCGTCCAGTCGGCCGTCTCTGCTGGCGGTTGCCTATGTTGACGACGGGGAGTCCGAAAGATGCCGCTTCGATTATTCCGCTCGACGAGTTGCCGACCATCGCGGCAGCGATACTGAGCAGATTGTAGTATGGCGCCACGCCAAGGTTGGGCACGACATGCCGCCCATCATGGTTGGCGCAGAATTGCTCGATGGCGGCTATGAGGCGGCGTCCGGCGGTATCGGCGTTCGGATAACTAAACAGAATCGGACGATCAGCTTCGGCCATCGCCTCTAGCATCGCATCAAGGTTTGCCGCGGTTTCGCTGGGTGAGTGCGTTTCTGGGTGGAACGTCGCCAATAGAGGCGCTTCCTCAAGTGGCAAGCCGACCAGCTCCGCCAGATCCTGGCGAGATATTTGCGATAGCCCAGGCAGGTTGTCGAGGCCGGGTGCGCCCGAAACGGTTACGCGCCAAGGCGCTTCGCCAAGCTGGATGACCCGCCGGCGGAACTCTTCTGTGGCGACAAAGTGAAGATGACTGAGCTTGGTGATCGCGTGCCGAATCGAGTCGTCGATCGCACCCTCGCTTAACTCGCCGCCATGGATGTGTGCGATGGGAACGCGGAACGGCAGGGCGGCGGACGCAGCGGCGAGAAACTCGAAACGATCCCCCATCAGCACCATTACGTCGGGGGTGGAGCGGGACAGGACTTGCGCAAAACCGATCGTTCCAAGCCCCACGGACTTGGCAATTGCCTCTGGCGTATCGGACGAAAGTGTCATCTCGACGCGTTCGTGGATCTCAAAACCATCGTCAATGATCGACTGTGCTGAGTACCCGAACTCAGGCGATAAGTGCATTCCTGCGACAATGGTACGGAGGTCTAGGGCCGGATCCTCGGCAATCGCCTTCATGACCGGACGCAGAATACTGAAGTCCGAGCGCGCGACGTTGACGACTGCGATCGTCCTCACGATTGGGCGGGCTCGATATCCGCGGACATAAGCACGCTGTCTTGGGCGACGTCACGGCACAGCCGCCGGCCGAGGATGCCCTCCAAGTGTGACGGCGGCAAACCCGTTCCCGGCCGCATTACGGTGAGCATTTCCCGGCGCAGCACCGTACCGGCGGTGATCCCTTGTTTGGCGACAATGCTCTTTCGCGCAACCGCGGCCGTTGGCACCTCGCTAGGTTGTGGTCGCTTGATACCGTCTCCAAGTGCTGACTCCACTGTCCGAATGCTGTCGATCATCGCGCGCAGTTCTTCGGGCTCCAGTGACGCCTTGTGGTCAGGGCCTGGCAGCATTCGGTCTAGCGTAAAGTGTTTTTCGATGACGCTGGCGCCGAGGGCCACAGCGGCTGGCGCGACAGCAATGCCTGGTGTGTGGTCGGAGTATCCCACAACCACATCGAAGGCCTCGGCCATCGTTGACATGGCCCGGAGGTTCGCCTCCGCCGGGTCGGCCGGGTAGTTGCTGAGGCAGTGCAGCAGCGCGAATGAGTGGTTGCCGTTGGCACGGATCGTTTCCACTGCGTCGCCAACTTCGGCCATCGTGGCCATACCCGTTGAAACAATGAGCGGCAACGACTGAGCTGCTGCATGGGCAAGGTAAGGCAGATTGGTCAGCTCGCCCGATGGGATCTTTAGGGCTGAGACTCCAAGGCTGACCAGAAAGTCGACTGAATGTTCATCGAATGGGGATGAAAGGAACACAAGGTCATTGCGCTCGCACGCCGTCTTCAGGGATTCGTGGGCAGCGTTGGTTAGCTGCAGACCAGCGAGCATGTCATACTGGCTGTCGGTGCTTTTCGTGTTCTCAACTTGATAGGCTGCTCTGGGCGCTGATCGCGTTAGTAGTCGATCCACATCGAACGTTTGGAACTTTATGGCGTCGGCGCCAGCTTCCTTCGCGACTTCGATCATCTGATGGGCGAGCGATGGGTCGCCGTTGTGGTTGACGCCGGCCTCAGCGATGACGAACACCGGGTGTCCGCTGCCAACTCCGCGTCCTTGACTCAGTTCAATTGACGGCATCGGAGACCGTTCTCGTCCACATCACACGCGCCAGTTCGAACTGTAGCGGGTCGTCGATATTGACGGACTCATTCACATCCACGACGACTGATTGAGCATCTGGTGCCAGCACCGGGTTGCGTTCGTAAAGCCGGTGACTGGCAATAGCGTAGACCATGCCGTTTGGCTGGAAGGCTGGCTCAGCATCTTGTCGGCGTGATGGCCAAGTACCTTCCATCAGGGGACGTATTTGACCCGTCCGGTTCCGGCGGAGCATCCACTGAGGCGGGTACTCGACCGGCTTGACGGTCAGGCACACCGACGCCTCGGTTTCCGCCATTCGACGGAGTACGGCGTCGATATGGTGTCCGCGACGAAAGGGAGTGGTTGGCTGCAGGACGACAAGAATGTCGGTATGCCAACTCTCCTCTTCCTCCAGCCATTTGACAGCATGGCGCATGACATCCCAAGTCGATGCTGTGTCGGTTGCCAGCTCGACCGGGCGTCGGAATGGTACCTCCGCGTCGTGGGCCAACGCCTCCTGGCGCAGATCATCATCCTCGGTTGATACGATCGTTCTGGATAACCCGCGACTGTCCCTGGCAGAGCGTATCGCGATTCCAAGCAGGCTGGTGCCGCCTAGGCGCAAGAGGTTCTTCCCCGGCACGCCTTTTGAGCCGCCTCGTGCGAGTATCACGCCAAGTATGTTTGGAGCCACTGGGGCCTATGCGGCAAGTGCATCGTTGGACACGGTGATGACCCGGCCGCTGGCAGAGGATTCGGCAGCGGCGGTCAAGACCGACAGCGTCTGCCTTCCATCATTGAGCGGCGTCCGCGGGTTGGCACCAGATGATATGCAATTCAGGAAGTGCTGAGCTTGGCGTCCGTAGGATTGAACGGTGTCGTTTGCGGGAAAGCTCTCTGTCGCCCAAGCCCCCTCGCCTGCTTTGTAGACCGAGATCTTAGGATCAATCCGATCCCAGAGGATCGTGCCCTCAGAGCCGGTGACTTCGAGGCCGATCCGAGGTGTTCGACCGAGGAGATCGAAGTGTCCTTGAGCAACGAGCCCGTTGGCAAAGCGAAGCTGGACCACGCTCAGGTCATCGCTGCTGATCTCAAGGTCACTAACGTTGCCGACAAACGCGCTGACGTCTCTGACCTGGCCAAACAGCCAACGCAGCAGGTCAATACCATGGCTTTCGTCGAACAGTGCGCCACCACCCTGTGCTTTGCTGGCCATGTAGAATTCTCGATAGTCTTCCCACGGATGCCAATCCGGCAAGTAGGAGCTAATGTGAAGGCGTGCGCATAGCGGGCGACCGATTGCGCTGCTGTCGAGTAGCTGCCGCAGTCTTTCGACCGACGGAATGAAGCGATAACAGTATGCCGTATATGCGACTAGGCTCCGCGAGCGGCACGTAGCTTCCAACTCATCCAGGCCTTGATCGTCGGTCGCCAACGGTTTCTCAATGAATAAGTGACAACCCGCGGCTGCGGCGTCGAGCGCTATGGACGTGTGTAGGTGCGGCGGCGTCGCAACGACCACGGCATCGTAAGCGTGGTCCGCCAGAGCCTGCCGATGATCCTGTGCCACAGCATTGGCACCCGCTTCGTCTAGCGCCTGATTTACACGGTCCTCGCGGTGATCGGCGCCGCCGATGAATTCGACGCCGAGTTCTCGAAACACTTTCATATGCCGGCGGCCAATAGAACCGCAGCCAACAACCAGCAGACTCTTCATTTTGTTCCTTCTACGGGGTGCAAGTGTTTAGCTAGGGAGGCTAGATCGCTGCAGACATGCGCTCGTGCACATCCTTGCTCGTGGGCGCGGTCGCGTGGACCAGGTTGTGGAACAGTACGTTCCGAGACAAGAGCTCTTCGTATCGGCCGGTATCGACCAGTCGCCCGTTGTCCAGCAGGAAAATCGCGTCGCAATCCCGGATGGTTGTTAGCCGGTGTGCGACGGTGATCGTGGTAATGCGCCCTTGTAACTCGCTGATAGTGCGTTTGATAGCGGCCTCGCTCACGCTATCCAACGCGCTCGTCGCCTCGTCGAGGACAAGCAGCGACGGCTCGTTGTAGAAAGCGCGGGCAATCGCGATGCGCTGCCGTTGACCCCCCGATAGGCGCTTGCCTTGATCGCCTAGGATTGTGTCGAGTCCGTTGCTGAGTTCTGCACAGAATGTGCTGATATTGGCCCGTTCTAAACAAGCCCATACATGGTCGTCGTCGATAGCGTCGTGCGGTACACCGAAGGCCACGTTTGCGCGAACGGTGTCGTCGGCGATAAACGGTTGCTGTGGAACATAGCCAATGCCCTTTTGCCACTGGCGTGTTCCGACCGATCGAAGTTCGCGACCGTCGACCAATACCTGGCCGGATGATGCCTCCAGTAACCCTAGCAGGATGTCAACCAGGGTGCTCTTGCCTGCACCAGAGGGGCCGGCAATGCCATATGCCATGCCACTTTCTATCGATAGATTGACGGCGCTGAGCGCCGCTCGTTCTTCCGCCGCATATCCATAGCCGATATCGCGTAGTGCTACAGTCGACCATTGCAGTGCGGGGGTGCCGGTGGCGCTCTCGTCTGGACCTTCATCTTGTTCCGTCAGCATTGAAGCGCGCAGCAGGCCAAGCCGCTCGATGTAGGGAAACACGTTCCAGAATGCGGTGAAGTCACCGGAGATGCGATTCAGGGCGGGGACGAGCCGCGCCGACACGAGAACGAGCAGCGCCATGCTGGCGGCAATCTCGCCGGCCGGCAATTCTAGCTTCCATAGAATGACGGCGACCATCACCAAGGAGATTTGACCGAGGAAGAGCATCACGATTGGCGGAACCTGTTGCCAAATGGCGAGCATCATCCGCGTCCAACTAAAGATCCAGAACGCGTCGGCGTAGAGGTTGGTGAAAGAGTTCTCCCGCGAACTGAGTTTGATGTCTTTTATCCCGGCGAAACACTGGGTGGCCATGCTCACAATGGCGTCGGAGCGTGCGCGCTGCACGTCGGCAAGACTTGCTATTGCGGGTCGTGCAACAGCCAACAACAGCGCTGTCAGACCGCCAACTACAGATAGGGCAATGACGCCGGGAACGAGAGCGGCATAAAACACAATTGCCGCGGCCAACAGCATGATCACGACCTTATGGGTGACCATTAGAATGCGCTGACCGAAGTCGCTGCCCCATCGCTGGATGTCGCCGAAGAACATCCGTGTCAGCACGGCGGCGTTCTGGGTAAGATGCCACGCATACGGTGCCGCAAGGCACTCCCGCATCATGTCGCGGGCCAGACGGCTGGCGGCGCGGGAGCCGAACGCGTTCAGCCAATACAGCAGTCCGAGATTGATGACGGCCGACAGCGTCAACAGCCCACCGACGAGAACGGCGAGCCAGACGATGAGATCGTCGAGTTCAGGTTGACCAAGCGTTTCAAGCAAGCTTTGGAATGTGGAGCTTGCAGTCAGGCTGACCGGTTCGACAATGAGCGTGACCAAGGGCATGATGCTCATGATTGAGGCCATGTCGATGACCGCGGAAAACGCTATCGCGATGATGAGCAGGAGACCTTCTTTGCGCTCTCGCGGGCTGAATAGCTCATAGCCCACGCGCAGCGCATTTCCCATTGCTGTTGGACGAGCCACGGATCCAGTCAGTTCTTGTGCCGTTATAGTAGGACGGTGGGCTTATGCGGCCTTCCGAGGGGCCACGTTCGTGCACCTTAGCCACTCAAGAGTTGGAAGCCAGCGCTCCCGCTGGGCGAGTAGGGCCATACCCAGATCATATGTATAGAGGCCCCGCAGACACGGTGCGCACTCGGTCGTCAGCTGCTTGACGCGTTCGTTCCGCCGGTGGGGTATTGAGACCGTGATCCACTGATGGCGGACGAGCGCGGCATGGCGAACCAGGCCGAGTTCACGAAGTCCAGCCAACACTGTCTCTATCGTTTCCTCGTTCTGTGCCCATCCGCTCCGCAAGCGCACAGAAATGACGCGCAGATTAGCCAGGTCTGAGTTGCCATCGACAACCGCGTACGGGGTCACGTCACTGACCATATGCAGCAATTTGTCGTTGTCCGGCATCTTTAGAAAGCTGAAGCGCGGTGATGATTCGCCTCGCAGAAGCAGGAGCAGTTCAGAGTGGTGTTGCAGCCTGTCCGTAAACTCAATGCGACGGCCGTCAACGCTGACGTCGTTCAAGCGCACACCAGATGTGAACACCAATTCGCTGCTATCGACAACGCCGCGGTTGAGTTCGACACGGACGCGCGGCGGGTCCGATGCTCCGCGGACCGCCTTAACCTCCACACCCAAGCGGATCTCCACCCCTAAATTGGTTGCCACTTCCTGTAGACGGTCGACCATGGCCTGCGAACCGCCCCGCGGGTACCGAACTTCCTCGATACGCGGAGCCTTCCTCGTCAGCTGTCTGATTGTTGAGAGCAAGGACTTTGCTACCAAGGGTGGTTTGCGCCACCATCGAGCGCGTGCGTACTCGGTCGAAAAACTGTCGAGCCAATGCCACCCTGGCGGTACTAGGCGCAGACTCAGTATCTTGTCTGTCATGACCTTCTTGGGCTGGGGTGTCATCACCTGCATGTCGACGCCCAGGGTATCGATAAGCTCATACAGGCCATCACGGGGTTTGATGAGATGGGGACCAAGTTCGACCCGGCGAAATGGCCCTAACTCCGTTGTAGCCCACGCACCTCCGCACCTGTCGGCTCCGTCCACCACAAGGACGCGGTGGCCAGTGTGGCTGAGGTGGATTGCCTCGATGAGCGACACGGGACTCGTGCCAATGATGACGCTCTCGAAATCTGCGCGAGCCAAGTTACTTCTACGAAACAAGCGGTAGGTCGTTGGGTTCCATCGTCTCAGGGCCGTCGCTACGGCGACCCGATATTACATCGGTGTACTCGTCCGCCGCGAGCATTTTGAAGGGGTGATACGCAACGTGCCCCGCTTCGAACCAGTTCCTGATCGTGACCAGCTCTTCGCGGACAGCGGCCGTATTGTCGCCTAGCAGCGGCTGAACAAGACCGCAGATCGAGTCTTGGGCGATATCATCGGGCAGAACGAGGCCGGCTTGCCAGGTCGGAATGCCGTAGTAGAGACCCGCGAACAAGGCTGCGCGAGCCTCGGTGGCCGTTGGGTCGTGGTCTTCCCACCACCTCTGCTGAAGCAAGTCTTCGTACCGGCCGCGTGATTCGGCCACGTGAGCAAAGCCAAATTGACTGTACCAGCCGTGATCAGCGCATAGAACGGGCTTGCCGCTCAGGGCGTACTCGATGCCGGCCGTACCGTGCATGGTAACCAAGCCGTCGACTGCGGTCATGACTTCGCGGGCGTTCCAGCTGTCGTCCGCGATTCGCATGTTGCCGGATCTTGCTTCGGGGATGACGTCGCGCAAGGTGAGCCCGCCATACCATGTATCCACCGGGTGTGGCTTCAGCAGCCAGGAAACGTCAGGACGCTCAGTCGCCACCCGTAGAGTCAGGTTGGTCCAATCAAGGAAGTCCCGAAAGTTGCTCATGCCACAGGCATGCGGTGTGTCGAACCATTTTGAGGCGTATATCGTGATGATTGGGCGCTCGACCGGCCACTCGAAGCGGCGACACAGCTCCGCCCGAGAGATCTGTGCCTTCGGGCGGTTGAACGCGTAGGCCGCGCCGATATCCTCACCCCTGCCGGCGCACCGTTGCGCGATGTAGTTGCGGCCAGCGATCCGCAGGCGTTCGCGCTGATCGTCGGTCAGAGCATCCAGGTCGGCAGGCATTGGCGCGTTGCTGTATCGAAAATAGTCAGCGTCGTCTTGCAAGCGTACCAGCCGAAGGGTGCCGAACGCGCCCTGCATGATCACCACGGGGATGCCGCGTGCCTTCGCAACCCAGGCCAGTGCCGCATGCTCGAACGTGAAGACATGGCTCAGGACAACCAGTCCAATCTGCTCACGGTCGAAGAGCATGGTGGCCGCCGCCACACAGTCATGCACATGCAGCACGTGCTGGGCGAAGCGCGGATGTGTGACGTCGACGAGTCCGCCCTTCTGTTTTCGAAGAATCTCGTCGTAGATGAGGCTGGATGGGATATCTGCGGGCCACTTCTGCGCGAGCACATCCTCTGCGGAACGCAAGTCGCGGGGTAGGGGTTGCGGCGTTTCTTGGCTGTGACGTTTGGCCGTCCCGGTAGGCTCGAAGTGTTCGAACCGCTCAATCCCGAACCGGCGAAGCGTCGCCTTCACCTGGCGCACCGAATAGCGGCCGATAAGGCCGATTTCCTGATGTTGGGTTAGTCCAAGTGCCCGACGCAGCAAGGCATAGCGTAACCAATGCGAGGCATTGTCCCACATCGCATCGACCAAGACCGCCCCATCCAAGGGGATAGGGCTTGCCGGCGGGGTGCCGCGGCTAAAGTCCGCAATGTATTCATCGGTTGAGGCTCGACGCCGGTCGTTGTCACGGGCTTCGCGGCGCAGTTGTGGGACCAATTGGCGTTGAACTGCGCGCCCATGGTTTACCAGATCGCGGGCAACGTCTTCTAACGCGATCGCCAATGGTGACTTCGCGACTGCTTTTAGCATCTGCTCTGTCGGGGCCTATGAATGGCTCGGATAAGGGTCGACGGCCTCAATGAGGCCGTTTCGGAGGCATCTTTGTGCGGCTTGGTCGAGGTCGGCAATATCAATGCCACTGCGCTTGGCGATTGCCAGGAGGTCGCAGGTGCCGTCTGAGAGATTCAGCAGCCAGCGGATTGCATTGATCCAATCTGAATTTGTTCGTGTCTCGCTAAGTGTCGGGTAGAGTCCGTACCGGCCGAGATGGGGTTCGCAGTATGGCTTGAGATTCTCGTATACGACATTCATCTCCAGGGTCTCGCAGACCTTTGCAATGATGTCTGCCGTCTCGACCATTGCATCGAATGAGATCACATCCCGATTGTCGAGAGACGTATGGTACTCAGGATAGGCGCCATACATCGTCCGGCAAAATGAACCTACCGGTAGGTTAAAGCCGGGCGAGCAGTACTGGCGTTCGTCGCTGCCCGATGGAAAGAAATCGATGAACTCCGCGGTGGTGCCGTCGCGGTCGCGTAGGACGTATTCGGCGGCTCGATCGGCGATGCTGTTGCCGCGGCGTGATCGCTTGTAGTGAATGCGACCGTCATCGCCGATGCAGGTCAACACGTAACCCGCAACCATTTTTTTCTTGAGACGTTCGCCCGCGTTGGAGAGGTAGACGATGCTGCCGATGGTCTCAGGCGCGAACAGGAAGCGGTATGTGAGGCGACGATTGGGGCGTGCGGCAAGGCGGCGGTAGAGCAACGCTGTGACCAGCGGTCCCGATAGTTCGTTGTTGGCCAAGGAAGGGTGGCAGGTATAGGTGGAGAACAGCACCTCCCGGTCGCTGTCGCCGGGTAGGACGGCCTCAGATATGGTCATGGCACCATCGATATGATCGGTGTCGATGACAACCTGATACTCGCCGTCGGGTAGCGCCAGGCGCTGGTTGTGGGCGATGCAGAAGCCCCAGCGTGGTTCGTAGTAGCTGGTTACGTACGGGATCGCGTCGGGTAGGTCGGGCAGGCTATGCAAGTGATCGTCGAGTTCGGCGCGGTCGAGCCGGCCACGAAACGGAATTGAGTAGTTGAGCAGGTGAAGGTTGTTGTCGGCAACGTCGAGGATCCGCCGGCCCCGGGGATCAATGACATAAGCCTCGCGAACCACCCATTCAGCCGGTACCGTCCAATCGAAGGCTGCGGTGCCGGTCGGTACCTCGATCCTGGTTAGGGGCAGGAATTCGCCCAAGATGTCGTGGCTCTGACGGACACCGGCGCCGGTGATGCTGCGCAGCAGTGGCCACAGACGGTCGAACGCTGCCTCGATCTCGGCGGTCTCTGACGGCGGCGCCGGTTGCACAGCGGCAATCACGCGGTTGCCTTGCTGGCTATGACGTCGAACCCAACGTGGACGGGTGCGGCGGTGTCGTTGCTGACGTTGTCGATGCGCACCTGTTTGATGTCGAGTGTGGCGAACCGGGCGAAGAGACCTCGGAGTTCGGCGATGGTAAAGGCGTGGATCTGACGAGCCGCAACGAAGACCCCGGCATTGAACTGCTGGTAGTCGCCGGCACCGACATCCACGCCATGCGCCAGGTCCGGATGTGCCTGGTCGTACAGGTCGGCGGCGAAGTATGGCGCGCCGGGTTTCAGCACGCGGTGGATCTCGCCAACGATGCTGGGGAGATCGACGGCCCGATTGCAGCCGAGGGAAGCGCGGTCAATGACCGCGTCGAACTCGACATCGTCGTAGGGCAGCCTGACAAAGTCGCCGGTGGCGATGCGGGAGTCGTCGGCGGCGAGGCCGAGCAGAGACCGGGCAAGCCGCGCTGATTCGGGAGCGCCGTCGATGGCGCGGAAGTCGAAGCCTTCCTCGTGCAGGAAACGCAGGTTGTTACCGCCGCCGCAGCCAAGGTCAAGAATGCGCACGCGGCTGCGGTCGTCTACTGCGCCAAAACGGCGCAGTACAAACGAAACGATGCCATCATACGGGTAGCGATTGTAACGGCCGCGTCGGTAATTCTCTTGCCAGGCGGGGTTAAGCACGTCAGGCGACCTTGCGGCGGTCACCGCCGCCATCGGCCAGGAACATGATGTGGGGATCACGGTTCAGTTCGCTGAGGACGAAGTCCTGCATCGGTTGCGCGCGGACCGCGACGTGGCGTCCCGAACCATATTCGACCGCCTTTGCAAACCCCCGCTGTTCCATCGCGCGACCCATGGCCTCGCGATCGGTCCGTCCTTGAGGATAACGGGCCTCGTCGCGCGCGTAGTGGATCGCCGAGTCTTCGAACAACCTGCCGGTGGCGTCAATGGTCGTGCCGTGAAAGGTCGTGTCGCGGCGGTAATCGACGCCGGCAAGCTTCTCCACATGCATGAAAGCCGCCAAGCCGGTGGAGTAAGTGATGCCAATGGCAACAAAAACGACATCGGCGGCGAACAGGCTAGCGTAAACAGATCCGTCGCCCAGGCACGCCAGCGACGTTCGCCGCATCAGGCTCGCGGCCTTCGGGCCCATGGCCGCCATTGACAGTAACGGGTCGGCGCTGCGCACGGCGTGGGGTTGCCGCCATAGGTGATTGGAGTACGCACCCAGCTCCGCAGGGGGAGGTGAGTGCTTGACATCGAATACTTGGCCGCGGCGAAAGGAGTAGGTGAATGTCGGCACAATCAGGGTGCCTTCTGGCCCGACGACGTTGCGGAGGGCTTGGTTGAAGCCCGCGACACCACCTTCGATTCGGCCCAGCGAGAACAGCGCGGAGTGAATCACCGCGGTGTCACCTGGCCGCACGCCGAGGTCGGTGACGAGTTCGCTGATCTGGGCGATCGATGTGCGCAACATCAGGCCGTTTGCTCGTCGGCGGTCACACGGCGATGCAGCTCCTCAAGAACGGCGGTGCGGTCGATCTTGCCGGCGTTACCGGTGGCGGGGAAATCGTCGAAGTGCGCCAAGTAGCGAGGCACCATGTAAGTCGGCAATTGCGTTCGTAGAAACTGGCGCAGGACACGACGGTGGATCGGTTTGCCGTCGGTTGAAGTGTAGGCCAAAGCGATGTCTTCGGTTACCTCGACATTGCGGATGCCAAACGCTGCGGATGCCTGAATGTTCTGGAATTTGTTCGCGGCTTCCTCGACCTCGGTCGGGCTAACGCGATAGCCGTGTGTCTTGATCATCGAGTCGCGACGACCAAGAAAATAGAGGAAGCCATCTTCGTCTGCTTTCACGGTGTCGCCAGAAAACACGACCCGTTCGCCGGGGAAGCGGTCGATTTCTCGGAACCGTTCCGCGGTCTTGCGTTCGTCTCGCCAATAGCCCTGGGCGATACAACCGCCGCGGTGCATCAATTCGCCTGGGACGCCCGGTGGGCAATCGGCGCCGTGCTCGTCCACGACATACAACTCGACTTCCGGAATGGCTTTACCGATTGAGGTCGGACGGCGCAGCAGCTCGTCCGGCGGAAGATAACTGGAGCGGAACGCCTCGGTCAGCCCGTACATCAGGTAGACATCGGCATCGTGGAAGGTTGTTCTCACGTTGTCGATCATCTGCGCGGATACAGGTCCGCCGGTTGTGCAGACCGTTCTCAGATGCGGGTACGTAGCCCCGGTGTCCGGGGCGTAGAAGCGGGAGTCAAACATCCGGGAAATGATGACCGGCATCACCGGGAGTACGGTGAGCTGGTGCTGCGCGATGAGGGTGAACAGGTCGTTGGGGAAGATGAATTCGTGCAGGTACAGCGAAGCGCCCCGGTAGAGAACCTGCCATAGCTGGTTGAGGCCATAGTCGAAATTGAAAGACAGTACGCCGGTTATGCGGTCGTCCTCGCGGGTGCCGAGGTAGTCGGCGACAATCCGGGCACCATCGCTGAGGTTCCGGTGGGAAATCATGATGCCCTTGGGCCGACCAGTGGAGCCCGAGGAGTAAATGATCGCTGCGGTGTCAGTGGGCGCGCCGGAGAATTCACCCATAGGCGGAGATGCGTGTTGGCGTAGATCACACAACGACGGCAACTCGTCGTCGTCAGCGGCGGTGCGGGCGACGATCAGCTTGAGTCCGGCGGCGCAATCGCGCACCTCGTCGATACGTGTCGCGTCGACGATCACCGCCGTCATGCCGCTGTTGTTGACGATGTGGGCGATGTTGTCGCGGCGCAGCTTGGGCAGAATCGGAACGAAAATCGTCTCGGCATAGAGGGCGCCGACGATGGCGACGACCTGATCGAGGGTTTTCGACATGCACACACCGACGCGATCACCCTTCTTGACGCCGAGTTGGTGCAGTACCTGCGCCGTGGCCCGGGCGTCGCGGTACAGCTCGGCAAAAGTCAGCGAAGCGTCGCCATGATGGATGGCGGGTTTGTCGGGCAAGCGCGCGAGGGTGGATTCGAACATTGCCGGAATGGTCTGTGTCATGCTTGGCCGAGTGCCGGGATTGTTGAAGCGCCGCCAAAGACCCGCCCATAAAGGTCGGTGGGTTGATCGAGGAAGAGATAGTGTCCGGCGCCAGGTATCTCAGTGTAGCTGGTGTTGGCTGCAGTGAGCCCGGTCTGGCCGTGCCAGGGCGGGCTCATAGTGCCGCGGTAGTAAGTCTTCGGGCCGGTGAACGAGACCAGGGCGGGCAATACCGTGCCATCATTGGAGGTCTGCCAGACCGATGCCGCGGTTTCCCGAAAGGCGCGTCGATCCATCTTCGTGAAGCAAGTGGCCCACTCGGCGACGCGTTCCGGTGTCGCGGCGGTCTGCAATTGCAACGCGAGGATGCGGTGGGCGTGGCGGTTCAGACGAGCGCTGTAACGCGTGAAGGTCTCGTCGGTCATGCCCGAAACCTCGCCGCTCCAGCCTGCGTCTTCAGCGGTAAGATTGGCTTCCAGCAGAGCGATGCCAAGAATGCGGTCGGGTGTGGATGAGAGGAGAGCTGGCAACAGCGCGCCAGACATGGAGTGAACGGCGAGGTAGTGGGCGCCAACGCCAAGCGCGTCGAGAGTGGCGGTAAGCGCATGAGCGTGGCGCTCGACCGTATAGGTTTGTCCATCAGGTAATCGCGCACTGTCGCCGAACCCCGGAAGATCGACCGCGACCAGACCAAGGCCGCGTGCTGCGGCGTGCTGAACGGCGTCGGCGAACAGGTGTTTTGCCCCACCAAGACCATGGACAAAGACGAACACTGGGGCGCCGGCAAGTTGGATCGCCGTCATGGTGCCGAATGCGGTCGCCACATCTATCGCGCCGGGAGTCAGGGTAGCCACAATCCACCGGTCAAGAAGATGCGGCGGCTAGAACGGTGTCGGCTACACGGCCCACAGTTGCGAAGTTCTCCATCACCAACATCGACTGATCGATCGGCACCTCGAACGTGTCCTCAATGAACTCGACCAGGTCGAGCATACCGAGTGAGTCGATGACATCGTGCGCGATGAGATGGGTGTCAGCATCGACGGTCTTTTCCATCTCAGCAAAGTAGTCGACGAGTTTGGTTACAACCTCGGTGCGATCCATGGCCAAGTTCCTTCAGGCCGGAGATGCGGTTGTCAATTTGCGCATGCCAACCGTCCATATCGAATAGTCTTCGTCGAGGATGACCGCCGGCTGATGTGCGCCGTCGGCGGCGAGCAAGGCAGCGATGCGGTTCGCGCGGCTGATGTCGATCGCCTGGGACGCACCACCGGTGACAACGATCGCGCTAGCCTTTTCAACACGCAGCCGGGGCGCCGTTCCGTCGTGCCCAACGCCCACCGCATCAAGCGCGAGAAAGAAACAGGCGTAGAAAAGCAACTCGTCGGCGATGGTGCCTTGGTGGGCGAGGTCATAAAGCTGGCGTGCTGCCGACGGATCGACGGCGGCAAGAAACGCGAACAATCGAGGATGATCGACCAGGCGGGCGACCGTGTTCGCGCGCGATGTGGCGACACCGAGGTCGGTAAACACGTGGCGATGATCGGCGGCATAGTCGTCGACCCGGCTTTCGCTGTCGTCCGGCAGCAATTCGACGCCGTAATGGAGGTCCGTGGTCGCGCCACCGATGTCGATCAGAATCAGCGGTACCGGATAGACGCCGGCAGCCTGCTGACGGGCAACCGCCTTGAATCCCTGGTTGACGACAGCCGGCGTTGGCCAGATGGGGACTTCGGACCGTGACTGTAGGCTGCTAACGCCATCCTTGTGGATTATGTCATCGAGATATGCGTTGCGTAGCGTGTTAGCGAGAGTGTCATCGTCGATCGCCAGGCTATCATCGACCGGATTGGCAACGGTGATCGCGCCGCGGTAAGCGGCCTGAAACCAAGACGCCAGTTGTTGGTTGCCAGCATAAATGATGCCGGTGGCCGGTACCGCCGAAAAGTCGAAGCGTTGAAGGTGGCGCTGTATGGCAGTTGTGTCGTGGCAATCGATGCCGCCCGTGACGATCAGGAAATCGATCGTTGCGGACGGCAGCTGGTCGATGTCGCGCATGGCGTGGACGTAGACAACATTCGCGCCGGCCAAGGTCGCGAGCTTGGCGGTGGCCCGACCGCTGAAACGCATCGAAAGGCACAAGATGCCAACACGCAGACCACCGTTGGCCGAACTGCAGATGCGGAATTTGGCCTCCGGTTCGGCAGCCTGGATTTCGTCAATGATGTTAGAAACGTGACGCGACAGCGGATTGTTGTTCGTCCGCAGGTGATAAGACCGCGCGCTTGTGCCGGTGATACCGGCAATTTTGATCAAGGTGCTGCCGATATCGACCGCGTAGGTCGGGTGGTCGATCAAGCCATCACCATGATGTCGTCGGTCAGGCGATCGGCGATTGAACGGGTGTCAGGTTTGCCGGTGTGCAGCAGTTCGCGCTCACGGCCGACTAGGTCTCGTGGTAGCGGCACGTTGCCGACGTCCTGCACGCGGATGGCCCTGTTGGTGTCGCGAAGGGCCAGTAGGCGGTTCGCGTTGGCGTTGTGGGGTGCAAACGGGACATCGATTAAACCGTGCCGAACCGCTTGAAGGACCGAACTCCACAAGCTCTCCTCCGGCAAGGCGAAGACGGCTTCAAGCAAGTGATCGGTTTCTGCGGCGATGAGTTCGCGTTCTGCGTCGATGGTGTCCTGGCTGTGCAGTTCGGTAACCGCGGCCGACTCAAGAACATCCACGACTTGCCGAACCGCGCGGGCATTGGCCTCGATTGTCGGTATGCCAAATGCTTCGTCACGTGTCTTGGTGATGATTTTGTCCGCGTCCAGCAGACCGGCAATTGCAGCGGAGGCGGAGATGAGGTGATCAGCGCTGTCGCGATCAGCGGGAAAGGCACCCATCCACTGGTGATAGACCAAACCAACTTCGACCGACTCGAAACCAAACTGATCCAGGTATTGACGCGCCTTGTGCCGTAAGACCTGCGAGAGCGCGATATCCTGATCGATGCTGCCGGTCTGGGAAAAGCTGACAGAGAAGGACGTCACTCCTTGCTCGGCGGCCAGGAGCAGCTCAAGGATCTCGACGGTGGCGACTATCATCGGCGGTACTAGGGTCGCGGTCAGCGGGCCGAATGACTCGCGATGAAGTGGTCGCTCAGACGTCGAGTATTCCGCACAGAGCCGGTCAACGTACTGCCAATAGAGCAGGGCCCGATCGAGTGGGAAGCGGCTCGCGTATGGCAGCGTGTAGCAGAGGGCGCCGCCCTCGATCTCGGTGATGCCGGCGGCAATGGCGTTCTCGACCAGTAGACGCGCGTCTGGCGAACCGTGGCGGAGACTGACCGGGCATTCGATGTCCCGGTAAATGTCGCGCGAAACCTCGTAGCCGTAAGTCACCAGCGGATAGCCGTTAAGCAAATCCCGATTGCGGTCCTCACTCTCGGAAAGCAGCAACTCGGCGCGGCCGTAGTCGTTGTGCCGGGTGTGACTATCGATGGTGAGTGGAATGAGATCGCTGCCGGCCTCGCGCAATGCCAGCGACAAGCGGCGTTGTTTATCTAGGGTTGGGAATCCACCACGCGGTTGGACCAGCGGGCGGCTGCGCGGACGCCGGTAAACGACCGAAGCGAACTGGTCATCGGAAAGGCCATCGAGAAAGCAGCGGCAGCTATCGTCATCTAGCCCCTCGAGGCTGGGGTGTACAAGCTGTTGCGCGCGGAGCGCCGTGAGGTCTTCAATCCGATGCCGTGGATGCGGCTGCGCCATCGTATTAGCCGTGAGCCTCGAGATCGGTCGCAAGGGCGTCGAGCGCGGCGCCGAACCCAGAAGGCCGGTAAAAGACCCGGTCGAAGCCGTAGCCACGGAACTGTGCCTCAACCGCCTTGCGTGGGCGATCGCCGACGACCAAGTTGCCGCCAATGTAAAGCAGAATCCGATCCAACCCGCGACTGACAAAGTGGGCGCGGAAATCGCGACACCAGTGTTCGCCCTCGCCGTTCAGCGACGACACGAGAACAGCATGGGCGGCAGTTTCGAGAGCGGCGTCGGCAAAGTCGTCCGGGTCGTTGTCGGTGCGGAGGTTGCAGGTTCGATAGCCGAGTTCACGCAACCCGAGTTCGAGGATGCGGTTCGCGACAACATGGGTGTCGTTGCCCATAACACCAAACACAATGCGTTTGGCGTGCCGGGTGGTGCGGCCATTTCGGTCCGTTAGTGGCTCATTGGCGGTCTGTAATGGCGCGGTGGGTTGCCGGTGTCCGATGCGTAGCTTCGGTGCGCGGGCGACTGTGTCGTCGCGAAGGTTGACCGCTGGCGCGCCTTGCAACAAGGCGGCAACAAATGGGGATCTGCTCACTCGGCGCCTTCAAGGTCGGCTTCGGAGAGGGGCGTGCCGCGGCGCAGCGCTTGGGCCGCGTGGCTCTGCAATACTCTAGGCAAGTGTCTTGGCGCCAAACCGTAGCCAGGGCGGATCGAGCGGACGTTATGCTCGGTGAACGCCTCACCGGGCGCGACGTCGCGCACCGCGTATAGAGAGCGCCGAAACATCACATTGCCGGTCTCGCTTCCGGTGCGGCCGTAATCGGCGCGACCGAGGCTGGCATAAGCGTTGCGCGCACCCTCGACCAGGCACGCGAGTTCCTCGGGTTCTAAGGAAAATGCGGCGTCGGGACCGCCGTCGCTGCGGTTGAGTGTGACATGCTTTTCGACCAAGCAAGCGCCGCGGGCTACGGCGGCGACAGCGACGTCGGTGCCGAGGGTGTGGTCGGAAAGACCAATCGGGCAGTCGAAAGTGGCGGCTAAGAGGTCGATCCGCCGCAGATTGGCCTCGGCAATCGGCGTGGGGTAGCCGGAGATGCAATGTAACAAGATGACGCCAGTGGCCCCACCGTCCTGGGCTGCGGCAACGGCATCGGCAATCTCGTCCAGACTAGCCATGCCTGTGGAGATGATGAGTGGCCTGCCGGCAGCGGCGACGCGCTGAATCAACTGCAGATCAACGATTTCAAACGACGCGATCTTGTATGCGGGCGCGGCAAGGGACTCGAGCAGATCTACAGCCGTGGCATCGAAGGGTGTGCTGAAAACGGTGAGCCCGCGGTCGCGGCCGCGGGCGAACATGGCTTCGTGCCATGCCCACGGTGTGTGGGCTTCCTGGTAGAGGTCGTGCAGAGTACGACCGGCCCACGGTCCCTCGTCGATGAGAAAGCCAGGGCCGTCGTGGTCAAGGGTTATGGTGTCGGCGGTGTAGGTCTGCAGCTTGACCGCGTCGACGCCGGCATCGGCGGCGGCATCAATAAGCTGGAGGGCACGGTTGCGATCGCCGTTGTGGTTGCCCGACAACTCGGCGATGACAAAGGGCGGCGCGTCTGGACCGATCGAGCGGCCGGCGATGTCAACGCTTTTCATAGGTGTTCTGGATATGCTGGAAGCCGAGCGCCTGAAAAAACTCAATCGACGGTCGGTTGGCTGGATTGATGTTGGCAAGAAAGCGGTCGCGCGGATGACGTTGCATCAACAATTCGATAGCGCGCTTGCCATGGCCATGGCCGCGATGGTCCCGCAATATGAAAACGCCGATCTCGCTCATCTTTGACAGATAAATGGCGCCGATAAGCTGATTATGGGCCTCGATCAGGTACCAGGCGTCGTAGGGCCGTGAGGCGATGAACGCCAGATGATCCTCCCAGCTCGGTAGACGGCGGTGGCTGATATTGATTTCCGGCGTACGTTCTTCAAGCAGGCGATAGAGCACTTGTGCCGCCGCATCGGCGGTGTGGACGTCGATCAACTTCACTTGCGAAACAGCCACCAGGTCAGGTTGTCGTGTCCGGTGAGGCGTTTCCATATGAAGCCGTAGTCGACGGTTTCGAGATCCGGAAACAGGTCAAGCCAAAAGCTGCCAAAATCGCGCGTGAACAGGCGTTCGGCATGACCGCGGTAGGGAACCTCGCGCGGCTGGTCGGCAAAGTACTCGATGCATGCGATGTAGCGCGATGCGACGCGATGGATCTCGCGGCAGGACTCGGCGAGGTCGTCGGGATGAACATGGATCAAAACCCCGCTGGTAAATACGAGGTCGATGGCGGCGTCCGGCAAATCCATGGCCGCCGCGTGGCCGTCGTGGACGTTAGCAGCGGGGATGACCTGGTCGGTAATCAACAGGTCGCGCGCCATAGCGTTGGGCTCGACGGCGAATAACTCGGCATCGGTCAATTGGCGCAGCGCGCGCAAGTTATTGCCGATGTTGGCGCCGACCTCAAGGATTGACGTTGGCGGTGCGCCGGCCAGCGCGGCGATGATTGGTGCCCACAACGCAGCGCGTTCGCGCAGGTGAGCGGCGGCATGGGTGCCGCGGCGCGTGTATTCATTGCCAAACTGAGCGCGCCAAAACCGCAATTGGTCGGACTCGGTCATGTCGCGATCGGTTGCCGCGTTGTGGTCAGTGATGTGATGTTCGGCTCCCGTCCGGATGGGCGCCTAGGTTGATGTCGCGCCGGCCGCCGGCGAAGCCGGCCGCCTCGTCATCGGTCAGCGATCGGCGCAGGCCGTGAAAGCGGTCGTAGCCAGCGTTTATTGCTGCCAATTCAGGGTGACTTTCGACGATTGCTAACGGCACCCGGTAATTCCAGCCGTCACGGCCCTCAGGTAGGAGAGCGACGAGCTGGCGCAGGAACTCGAGATCGGTCGGCGTGTCTAAGGTCCAGCGTTGCAGCGCGCTGTCACCACCCGGCCCGGCGAGTGACACCATGCGACACTCCGGATGCGTGCGCATGTATTGAGTGACGTGCTCTCGTTCGGATGGTTTGCGGGCGTCGTTTGCCGCACGTTCGAGCCAGGCAAAGGTAAATACCTCGCAATCCAAACCGTGAGGAAAGCTCGGCGGTGTGACGTTGCAGGCATAGTCGGCCCGTGCGCTGATAAGCAGCTGAACAACGGCTCCGCAGACTTCGGAATCCACAAGTGGACAATCACTTGTCACACGCATAACCCATCGCGGCGAGTACTGGGCTGCTGCTCGGTAGGTGCGGTCCAGCACATCGTTCTCGGAACCGCGATACACGCTAACGCCGCAGGCCAACGCCTCCTCTGCCACACAATCATTTTCGGGAGCATCGGGCACAGCGCAGACGACATGGTCGACGCCCGGGGTGGCCACAACGCGCTCTAGTACGCGCGACAGCACTGTCCGGCCCTGTAGTTTCAACAGGACTTTGCCAGGCAATCGCGTTGATGCGTAGCGCGCCTGGACGACCGCGACGGTCTTGGGTTTTCTCGGGGAACGGGTCAAGCCGACCGCCACTGGACCAAGCTTGTACCGTTCTTTGGGTTGATACACATGAACTCTGGTTCGACAACCTCGGTGACAATTGCTCCTTCGGTTTCCAGCTGTTTGAGGAGTGACCAGAGGTTTCGATTGTAGTCGTGCTTTGTGGCATGTTCTTTGGATGATCCATGGAGTGACACGACTTCACTCTCTTCCCGAATTTGCCATCCAATCGGTTCGAAATGAACGCATCTGACCGGCTTGGCGAGGTCGAGTAGCGCGTCGTAGACCTCTCGAGACGCTTCCGGTACCTGCTCAAAGCTGTGACAGGTAAAGACAAGCACATCGCCATGGACGTCACCAAGGGCTGCAAACTCTGGCGCATTGAAGTCGAATGGCGCGCTGACCAGGTTCAGGGCCGGTTCGAGGGTCGAGAGTCGTTCCGCGCAAGCGCGTCCGGCGGCCGTGTATTCATATGCCACATACGGCACGTCGCGCGGCCCGCCTTGTAACCAGAGCCAAAACAGGTTCCGTCCAAAACCACTCCCGAGCTCGACGACAGCGCCGATGTTGCGGTCTGTGAGGTTGCGGAGGTGGGATGAAATGTAAGACTGATTTCCGCCATAAGCGAATGACATTGGCAGCGTTATTGGTTCGCCGCGGATCATGATCCTGATGAACCGGTCGGGGTCGCGGTTGCCGAGGTCATTGACGGCTATGGTTAGCGCGCGCGCAAGTGACGTTTCTCCCGAAGCCAATAGGGCGTCGATCTTTGCCAGGACGGACGGCCACTTCTCCTCGTTGTACTCTCGTAAGACCCAGTTGCTGTCGCGTTGAACCATTGATCAGGCAGCTGTATGTCGACTCAGTGCGGGCTGCTGTTTCATTAGAGTAAGGACGACGGCCACTGTCCGCGTGATCAACGCTCAACCACGCGAGACAGTTCATCGACGACACGCGAGACGTCAGCGTCGGTCATAGCCGGGAAGAGTGGCAGACTTAGGCATCGTGCATAATAAGCGTCGGCGCCTGGTAGCTCAGCTTCCAGGTAACGACTTCTATAATATGGCTGCCGATGCACTGGGATATAGTGCACCTGTGTACCCACACCGCGGTCTCGCAGGGCATGCATAACCGCAGCGCGATCCCGTCCAATCGCCGCGAAATCGACCAACACGGGATATAGGTGGTGACCACTGCTGGCCCATGGGACGCGCGGTACGGGGCGGACAATCGGCGCTAAGCCGGCGAGAGCCCTGTCGTAAAGATCGGCGATAGCGTGGCGACGCGCAATAAAGCCGTCGAGCTTTGCCAGTTGGGACTCGCCGAGAGCGCAGTGAATATCGGATGCCCGGTAGTTGAACCCTGGGGCATGCATTTCGTAGTACCAAGGATTGACCCGTCCATCGGCAGCAAACCCCGCGTGGCGATCGACGAAATCGTCCACATCCTTTGTCAGCCCGTGGTTGCGGAGGCGGTGCAGTGTTGCTTCGCTGTCCGGGTCATTTGTTGTGAGAACGCCGCCCTCACCCATCGCGATCGCCTTCACGGGATGCAAGGAGAACATTGTCAGTTGGCTGAAGCGTCCATTGCCGACAGTGTTTAGGCGACCATCTGCTTCGGTAATTGCACCGCCCAGGGCGTGGCACGCATCCTCGATAGTGGCTAGGCCGTACGCCCGACAGATGTCGGCTATTGCGGTCATGTCGCAAGCTTGACCGTTCAAGTGTACGGGCAGTACCGCGCGCACGTTCTGGCCACTCGCGCGCTCAAGCGCGCCTGCCAAGTCTTGCGGCCGCATTAGCCCAGTATCGGGATCGACATCCGCGAATACGACTTCCGCGCCTGCGTTCCTGACGACATTGGCCGTAGCAACGAAGGTCACGGAAGGCACGACAGCCGCGTCCCCTGGTCCTAGGCCAAGGGCCACAACACCAAGGTGGAGAGCGGCTGTGCCGCTGCTGACGGCAACAGCGTGGTTGGCCTGAACCTTGGCGGCGAACGCCCGCTCAAAGGCTTCGACAGCCGGACCGGTGGTCAAGAAATCGCTCTGAAGTACGGCCGCAACCGCGGCGACGTCGTCGTCGTCGATTGACTGGCGGCCGTAAGGTAGAAAGGGCCGGTTTTCTGTCAAATGTCAGCTTGCTCTAGCAGCGTTCGAAGAGCTGCAGTATCGATTGTCTCGTCGTTTCTATTGCTTGCATATTCAAAGTCTTCGGGCACCGGCAGTGCACCGGCTGGCCGACTCCAGGAACTGTCCCACCACTGATAGGCGGGTTGAATCACGTAACGGTCGCCGAGGTCCAGTGTAGTACGTGCGTCATCTTCGGAGACGAGGACTTCGTGCAACTTCTCGCCCGGTCGAATGCCGACCGTACGATGAGTGATCTGATCACTGCCCATCGCGGCGACCAGCGTAATCAAATCGGTGCTTGGTATCTTTGGAACGAAGACCTCGCCCCCTTGCATGATGGCCAGGGACGACAAAACAAACGCTACGCCTTGCTCTAAAGTTATCCAGAACCGTGTCATTCGATCGTCGGTAATAGGCAGTTCGGTCGCACCGTCAGCTATCAACCGCCGAAAGTATGGTACGACGCTGCCGCGCGACCCCAGAACATTGCCATATCGGACGACCGCAAACCGTGTGCCGACCGATCCGGCCATGTTGTTGCCAGCGACAAAGATCTTGTCGGACGCAAGCTTGGACGCACCATACAAATTGATCGGGTTGGTGGCCTTGTCCGTTGAGAGAGCAATTACTTGCCGAACGCCGGTGCGTATAGCGGCCTGGACGACGTTTTCCGCACCGAGCACATTGGTGTGGATGCATTCGAACGGATTGTACTCTGCCGCAGGTATTTGCTTGAGGGCGGCCGTGTGAATGACGATGTCAACATCTCGCATGGCCGTTTCAAGGCGTCCAACGTCCCGGACGTCACCGATGAAGAACCGGAGACTGGGTTCCTCAACAAGGGCCGGATCCGTCTGCATCTCGTACTGCTTCAACTCATCGCGAGAGAACACCACGAGGCGCGCCGGGCGGAACCTGTTCAGAACCGACCGAATGAACGCCTTGCCAAATGATCCGGTGCCGCCTGTAACAAGAATCGAAGCGCCGTCAAGTTCCGGCGCTGGCGAACCGAATGATCGGATGGGCACGGAGAGGCGGAGTTTGCTGATTGTGAACTACTGGGATTAGGGCAGGCTACCGCAGACCGGGTGACTCGGCACGCGGTCTGCTGGGGCGCACTGTTCATGAAATGAACGGCGCGAGTCAAGAATAGTTTGGCAGGGGCTACGCTGCCGGAGCGATGGCGGCAAAGGGCATCTGCACTTGGACCTGCCGGCCAAGCAGTTCGAGCAGCAAGAAGACCCGTTGATTGTCTGACAGCGTCTGCAGGATGCCCACTTGATCGGACATCGCGCCTTCTGTGATCTGCACCTTGTCGCCGGGCTGCAATGTCGTGCGCCGACCGATCATGACTAGACCGCGCTCATCTTCCTGCCGCTTTAACTCCTCGACGACCTCGTCCGGCAGTGGTGTCGGCCGACCGTCGTGGCAAATCAGTTCACTCACCCCAACAGTCGAGTTCAGCGCTCGCCACCGTGCGCGCTCGGGATCCATTCCAACGAACAAGTATCGGGGGAATAAAGGCGATTGGACCGTATCCGTCTTGCGGGCGTGGCGGCGGCGCTTCAAGTATTTGGGCAGGTAAGCATCGAAGCCTTGCCGGAGGATGTGGCCGAGTGCCTTGAACTCGCCTTGTGGATGTGTACGGACAACAAACCAGCGTTGCATGCTTCAATCTCCGGAAGTGACGAGCGGCGTTACCCGCAATAGAGGCGGGAGCAATATGCGTTCGGCCGGCAGCTCATTGAGCAGGGACTCATAGACGACCTGCGGATCCTTCAATGTAGTCAAAAGGACCGCATCGATCGGTCCGGCACCGGACAGTTCGGCGAAAACGCGCAGATGGGCAAACTCCTCAGTGTTTGCTTCTGAGTCGACGATGCCGACTAACTGGATGCTTGGCGCTTCGCAAAGTGACGCGACTTCAGCGAGTTCACTTGCACCGTACAGCGCAATCCGATGCCAATGACGTTGGGCCGCAGCGCCCAGGACTTCGGTGCATTGCTGACGCGCATTTCGGAAAAACGTAAAGGAGGCGGATAGGTATTCGCCGGTCAGACGGCTCTTCTCGGCAAAACCCTTTGGTGTCAGGTAGTAAAGGTACCGGTTCGGTGGTGCCTGGCGGACCTTCACCCAGCCCTTACCGATGCAACGGCGCAGGTATGCGTTGGTTAAACCGAGAGCAATACCAAGGTCGCCGGCAAGTCGACGTTGTGTAACAGAGCTGTTCGTGTGCACCGCGTCCAAGACGCGGAGCGTGATCGTGGCATTGCTGTCGTCGCCGCCGGCATTGCTGTCCGAAACGCCGTTGGCGTCGCTGGGCATCGGCTCTTTTGTCCCGCTGTCGCGATTAAATCTGTGGCGGTCCAGTTGAAGGGAAGTTAGTGTGTTCAGCTGATGAACGTCAAGAGTGGGCTGGCGCGTTGACGGCTAAGGATGGTGGCGGAAAAAACGCGTTGATCTCTGGCGTGACGGGTCAGGACGGTGCCCTTCTGGCGGAGTTATTGCTTGGCAAGGGCTATGCGGTACACGGGATCCGGCGCCGGTCATCGTCGTTCAATACCGCGCGGGTCGAGCATCTGTACCAGGATCTCCATGAAAAGAACGTGCGGTTCGTCATGCACTATGGCGACCTGACGGATGCCACCAACCTGATCCGCATCGTCCAGGACGTGCAACCCGACGAGATCTACAATTTGGGTGCGCAGAGTCACGTCAAGGTCAGTTTTGAGACGCCGGAGTACACGGCGAACGCCGATGCTTTAGGGGCGCTGCGGATGCTGGAGGCGATCCGTATTCTAGGGCTGGAGGAAAAGACCAGGTTTTACCAGGCTTCTACGTCCGAAATGTTCGGGGATGCGCCGGCGCCGCAGGATGAGGAGACGGCGTTTCGGCCGCGTAGTCCTTATGGTGCGGCCAAGGTCTACGCGTACTGGATCACGCGGAACTACCGCGAAGCCTATGGCATCCACGCCTCGAACGGGGTGCTGTTCAATCATGAAGGGCCGACGCGGGGGGAGACCTTTGTCACCCGAAAGATATCGCGCGCGGTCGCAGCGATCTCATGCGGGCAACAGGAGGTGCTGTACCTCGGCAACCTCGATGCGCGGCGCGACTGGGGGCATGCTCGGGATTATGTGGAGGGCATGTGGCGGATTGTGCAGCATGAGACGCCGGACGACTTCGTGCTGGCCACCGGCAAGGCGCACACCGTGCGGGCGTTCGTTGAGACGGCGTTTGCCCATGTCGGCACCTACCTCTCCTGGCAGGGAGCGGGGCCGGATGAAGTCGGCGTCGACGAGGCGAGCGGGCGCACCTTGGTGCGGATCGACCCGACCTACTATCGGCCGACCGAGGTCGACTTCCTGCAAGGGGATGCCAGCAAAGCGGAGAGAGTGTTGGGCTGGAAGCCGAAGGTATCGTTCGAGGAGTTGGTGCGGGAGATGGTCGATGCCGACCGCGCGGCGCTGATGGGTGGCCAGAGCGCTTAGATCAGGCGCTTAGATCAAAAGAACGCGGCGTATTCGTCGTTGGCGCGCAGATAATCGTCGATGTGGCCGATGTCGACCCAGTACTCGCTGATCGGATAGGCCATGGTGGGCCGGCCGGCGCGGCGGAGTTGTTCGAACATGTCGGGCATGTCGACGCGGCAGTCCCGCGGGATCAGCTTGATCGCGTCCGGGCCCAACACATAGATGCCGGCGTTGATGAAATGACTGTGTTGTGGTTTCTCGCGCAGGCCGGCAATGCGATGGCCGTCGAGATCGACAATGCCATAGGGCACTTGGATCGCGTATTCGCGCACCGCCATGGTCGCGGCGGCCGCGTTATCGGCGTGGTAGGCGAGGATCTGCGCCAGATCGACCTTCGTCAGGATGTCGCCGTTCATGATGACCACCGGTTCTTCGCTGGGTGGCAGTAGGCTTAGGGGGCCGGCGGTTCCCAGGGGCTTGGTCTCCTGCAGATACCGGATGTTAACGCCGAGTTCGCGGCCGTCGCCGAAGTAGGTTTTGATGACTTCGGCCTGGTAGTGAACGGTGAGATAGATCTCGGTGAAGCCGGCGTCGGCGCAGCGCCGGACGATCGTTTCGAGCATCGGCCGCCCGCCAACGTCGAGCATCGGTTTCGGTGTCTTGGTGGTCAGTGGGCGCAGCCGCATGCCCTTGCCGCCGGCCATGATGACGACCGTGTTGGATTGGGGCTGTGCCTGCAGCAGGCCGTCAAGTGTCAGCAGGTCGGCGACACGTCCGGCGAAATCGATGACCGGCAGGTGGCGCAGGCTCTCGCGTTGCATAAGGGCCAGCGCTTCGGCTTGGGGTTCACCCAAGCGCAAGGTGCGGGGGGAGGTGAACATGATCGCCGAAACCGGCGTCTCGAATGGATCGCCCCGCAGGATGGCGCGACGGATGTCGCCGTCGGTCACCGTCCCGAGTAACCGGCGATGCTGGTCGACGACCAGGCAGATTTTTGAGGTGCTTGCTTCAATGCTGGCAAGGGCGTCGCGGAGCAATGCGGTCTGATCGATCAGGCTTTGTTCAAGCAGGGACGGTTGTTCAGCAGGTGCCGGCACCGTGATGCCGGTCGGCTCGCCGATCGTTGGCGCCGGTTTTTGTAGGGCCTCGGCCATGGCCATTGTTGGGGCTTAACTGCTTGAGATTTCTTTAAGAAAGTGCGGTATGGTTAACCGAGCCGGAGGGCCGGCCCCGAGGGCAAACTTATTACGCTCTCGAAAAGACTCTGGGCGGTGGTGAGCTCCATCGCCGGGCAGTCCCGGTACATCGGCAACCGGTGCATGGGGGTCCACAGGGGGCGGCAGTGATACCCGGTGGAATTCGTTTCGGTAAGGATATGATCTCGGGTGCCGCGGTCTTTTTCCTTTAGCAGCAACGTGTTGAGCCAGTAGTTGCTGTGGGCTTGGGCCTGTTCGCTGATGACGGCGGCCTCGGGCAAGTCGTCGAACGCGGCGATATAGTCGTCGGCCAAGCGGCGTTTGGCGGCGAGGAAGCGCGGGAGTTGCTCCAACTGGGCGCAGGCCAGCGCGGCGTTGATGTTGGGTAGCCGGTAGTTGTAGCCGACAGTGTCGTGGGTCCAATCGAACCCATCGGCAACGCGTGCTGTCGTCGTCAGATGCTTCGCCTGTCGGGCAACGTCGGGATCTCTGGTGATGATGGCGCCGCCACCGCCGGCGGTGATCGTCTTGTTCCCGTTGAAACTGAGCGCGGCACAGTCGCCGATGCTGCCGGCATGGGCGGACTCATGGAACGTGCCGAGCGCTTCGGCGGCATCTTCAATCAGCGCGATGCCATATTGGTCGGCGACCGCTTTCAATCTATCCAATTTGGGCGGATGGCCGAAGATATGGGTGACGATGAGTGCGCGAACAGGACGTTTGCTGACCTTGTTGCGCCAGACATCGTCGTTGCGGGGTTCAAGAGTCGCGTCAAGGTACGCGGCCAGGCGGTCGGGGTCGACGCCGAGGGTGTCCGCTTCGCTGTCGACAAAGTGCGGTACCGCGCCGCAGTAGCTAACGGCGTTCGCGGTGGCGACGAAGGTGACCGTGGGGACCAACACTTCATCGTCCGGCGAGACACCGGACAACAGTAGGCATGTATGTAGAGCGGCGGTGCCGTTCACGCAGGCGACGGCGTGTAGGCCGGTGAAAGATGACAGCTCTGCTTCGAAGCGCTCGACAAAGGGGCCGGCCGAAGACACCCAACCGGTGTCGATGCACTCAGCGAGATACTTTTTCTCGTTGCCGGCAAACAGCGGTTCGTGCAGCGGGTAAGGTCCGTCGCCGACGGGCAGCACCTGATCAAGGCGTCGCAGGATCTCGGTTGCGAGCCGCGATTGGTATTGACGGTGCGGTTGCGGACGGATGGCGGGTTCGACCATGCGACCGTTAGGCCGCCATCTCGGTAAAGTATTCGTAAATCCGGTTAGAGCGCGTGGCTCTCCGGGCGATAGCCGTCGCGATTAGCCGGGTCGGCGAACCAGGCGGTGGTTGCTTGCAAACCACGCCGCAACCCATCCCGCCCGCCGTAGCCGGGGGTCCAGCCCAACTGTTCTTGCGCTCGGCGATTGTCGGCCCAAAGCCGCTCGACTTCGCTGGCGTCCGGGCGCAACCGCTGTTCGTCGGTGACGATTTCGATGTCGGCGTCCATGACCTCGGCGATCAGGCGTGCGGTGTCGCCGATCGAGATCTCGAAGTCCGATCCCGCATTGACGACCTCGCCGACAATGTCCGGCGATGTGGCCGCTGCCAGAAACGCCTCGACCGTGTCGTCGACATAGTTGAAGTCGCGGGTGGGATGCAGCGCGCCGAGGCGGATCTCTTTTGTACCTGCGGCAATCTGGGTGATGATCGTCGGGATGACCGCGCGCGCCGATTGCCGCGGGCCGTAGGTGTTGAAGGGGCGCAATACGACCACCGGTGTGCCGAATGTCCGGTGATAGGACAGGGCGAGTTGGTCGGCGCCGACTTTGCTGGCGGCGTAGGGCGATTGGGGATGCAGCCGATGGTCTTCGCTGATCGGGACCTGGACGGCGGTGCCGTAGACTTCGCTGGTCGACGTCACGACGACCCGGCCGACGCCGAGGTCGCGCGCCGCCTGCACGACGTTCAGTGTGCCGGTGACGTTGGTATCGATGTAACTCCGTGGCGCGACGTAGGAGTAGGGGATGCTGATCAGCGCCGCCAAGTGGAAGACGACGTCACGTTCGCGAGACGCCTCGCGCACGCAGAGTTCGTCGCGAATGTCGCCAGCGACGATGTCGACATTTTGTGGGACGCCGGCCGGCAGCCGGTCAAGCCAGCCGCGGAGGCCGAGTGCGTTGTAGTGCACCATGGCGCGGACATCGTGCCCGTCCCGCGCCAGGCGCTCGACCAGGTGGGACCCGATGAATCCACCCGCGCCGGTCACCAACACTCTTGCCACCGTCACCCCCTATGCGGCGTTCGGCACCCGCTGGATCGCCCACTTGACGGTTACGGGATGCTTTTCGTGCGGCTCGATCGGGCCGGACACAACGACCTGACGGGTGCGTTCCATTTGACCGGGACCCGACAAATACACGCTGTCTTCCAACGTCATCTTGCCGCCGGAGGCGCGTAGCTGCCAGCGGCTGCCCGAACTCATCTGCAGCAATGCGCCGTTGCCGTTTTTCGGCAGGGTCGGCCGGACATCGGGGTGCAGGTGAAAACGAATGGCGAAGTTGCCTTCGTCGAGGCCCTCGCCGGTGCGGTCGATGGTGTCCTGACCGCGAATGTCCTCGCCGTCCGCACTTACATAGAGCCGCCGCTTGTGGGTCAGGCCGAAGTTGGGGCCGTAGCCGTCATGCAGCGCTTCGACCCAGTTCGACCCGTCGGACTCGTTACGCTTGACCTCGACGACGCTCGGCCGCCGGCCCAGTCCGCCGTCGGGGGAGATCTGGGTGGAGTTGGTGTTTTCGACCACCACGGTCGAATGGGCGGCGGTGGCGCGCGATGCCAATTCCCATGGCCCCGGTGCTGCGTGGTGACCGCAATTGACGATCAGCCGTTCCTTGCCGACCGACAGCTCGAAACTCAGCGTACCCGCATGCGCTGTTTCGTCGACGCCGTCGGGCGCCGGGGCGCCGACGTCGACAATCAGCAAGGTGCGGTTGGCGTTGATGCGTTCGTAGCCGGTGTGCGGGGCGCGGGCGGGTGGCCGGCCGCGGGCGTCGGCTTGGGCCAGCAGCATATCGAGCAGCCAACTCGGCATGCCTTGGCCGCCGTTGAACATCGCGAGGCTGCCATCGTTGTGGCGAAGCAGCCGAAGGAAAGGCGCGCCGCGGTCGATGGCGTTGATGAGGAGCGGCGGCACTTCGGCGGTGGCCGCCAGCAACGCGCTGCGGATGTCGACCAGATGGCGCAGCATCTGCGCGTGGGTCGCCGGGCAGCGGGAGATGTGTCCGCCGTCGGGCAGGAACTGGCGTTTGATCTGCTTGTCCAGGAGCTTCAGGCCCTGGGTTAGCCACGCCGCATGGCTCGGCAGCGCGAGACCGGCGAGGACCAGGCCCTTGATCGCGGCGATCAAACGTTCGCCGTCGGCGTCACCCGGCAGGGCGCGGCTCAGATGATGGGCTTGCCTGGCGATGCTCTCCATGTAGCGGCTGCGATAGTGATCGTCGGCGCTTGCACAAAAGAAGCCGTATTGCCCGAGCCACGAGGCGATCCGGGTGCCGAGGATGTCGGGTCGCCACGCGTCGGGATGCCAGTTGGCGTAAGTGTCGATCCAATCCTTGACGAGATCGCGGGCGCGGCGGCGTGGTTCGTCGCTGCCGATCGCCCGCAGGTCGCGCAACCAGTCGAAGCCATGCAGTTCGGCGTAATCATCCGCGGTGAACTCGAGGAACGACCACTCCGGCATCGCCTTGTCGATACTGTTCGCAAAACTGAAACGCTCGCGCAATATGGCGTTGCCGTTGTCGGCGTTGCCCGGCCACGGGTCGGGTGGCGTCACGCTCAGTGCGTCGGGGGCGCGGCGCGACAGGGTCAGGCCATACACGGGTGTGGAGAACACCAGCTTGCCGAGTTGGTAGCGCAGCCCCTGCAACGGCTTGCTGCCGCGGGCCGGACGGGGCGCGGGTTGGTCGGCGAAGGTTTCAGCCATGCCGCAGCAGCTCGATATTGCTTTCGTATTCCGCTGGCGTACCGCCAAACACCGCGGTGCCCGCGACGAGACTGTCAACGCCGGCGGCAATCACGCGCGGCGCGGTGTCGCGGTTTATCCCGCCGTCGACCTCAATCTCGATCGACGATTCATCTTTGTCCAGGCGCCGTCGCACAGCAGCTACCTTGTCAACTTGACTCTCGATGAAGGTCTGCCCCCCAAACCCCGGATTGACCGTCATAATCAGGATGCGGTCAACCAGATCGAAGAGGTAGTCTAGCATTTTTGCGGGCGTTCCGGGGTTGAGCGCCACGCCCGCTTTCGCACCGGATGCGCGCACCTGCTGCAACGCGCGGTGAATGTGCGGGTCCGCTTCGGGGTGGACTGTCACGATGTCGGCGCCCGCGCCGACAAAGCGTTCGACGAATGGTTGGACCGGACTAATCATCAGGTGCACATGCAGCGGCAGGTCTGTCGTACGCCGAATAGCGGCCACAAGATCCGGGCCGAAGGTCAGGTTGGGCACAAAGTGCCCGTCCATCACATCCAAATGCAATTCGTCTGCACCGGCCGCCGCGACGGCGATAGCTTCCTCACCAAGCCGAGCGAAATCGGCAGCGAGTAGCGACGGGGCGACGCGCACCCTACGCGCGGACGAGTCGGGCATTCGGTTCTGGTAACAGCTTGGTTTTCCGGCTGCAAGCGTGGGGCAGCAGTTGTCACTCCTAGGCTTTACGTCTGTGGTTAACGGCGGCGCAGCCGGGCCGCGAAGAAGCCGTCGAGGCCACCGAGCTCTGCAAGGTGGCATGGGAGGGTGCGCAGGTCGCCCGCCGCGGTGATGCACTCGTCGAGACCGCCGGTTTCGCGTGCGTCAATCGGTCCGCGTTGCAAGTCCGGCTCTATCGAAAGTAGGTTCTCGACCTGTTGCTCACCCTCTTCCGGTTCGAGCGAGCAGACGGCATAAACAAGAGTACCGCCGGGGCCCAGCAGCTTGGCGGCTGCGTGAAGCAGCTTTGTTTGTGCGGCGGCCGCGCGTTGCAGGTCGTCCTCGGTGCGGGTCCAGGCGATATCCGGATTGCGGCGCAGGGTGCCGGTCGCCGTGCAGGGCGCATCCAGCAAGATGTGGCTTTGTTTGTCCGGCGGTTGGTAGGTGACCGCGTCGGCGGGAATGCAGTCAGCCGTCAGACCCAGGCGCTGCAGGTTGCTTTGCAATGTGGCCAACCTTTTGTCGCCGCGATCGACGGCGGTAACAGCAGCGCCTGTTGCCGCCAGCTGCGCGGTCTTGCCACCTGGTGCGGCGCAAAGGTCCAGGACCGGTGTGCCCGCGCCCGCCTGCAATAGCCGTGCGGGGATGGCGGCGGCTCCGTCCTGCACCCACCAGGCGCCCTCGTCGTAACCGGGCAGCTCGTCTATGCGGCCGGCGTCGGTCAATCGGAGGGAGCCGGTCGGGAGCAAGCTGCCGCCCAGTCTTTCGGCCCATGCCGCTGCGTCTTGCGGGACGGTCAGATCAAGCGGCGGGATTGCCAGATGCTGCTGGGCGATGGCTGCCGCGTTTTCTGGTCCGTAGTGCGCAACCCAGCGGTTCCAGAGCCAGCCCGGCGTGTTGGTCGGCACCGCCGGGGTTTGACGTAGCGTTGACGCCTCGCGCTGGGCGCGGCGCATGATCGCATTCGCAAGTTTGATGTAGCGGTTGAGCTTTAGTGTCCGGGTCAGGGCGACGGTCGTATCGACGGCCGCATATGCGGGCACGTCATCGAACAGCAGCTGCGCGAGGCCAAGCCGCAGGATGTTGCGCAAGCTATGCAGCTTAGGCGCGAGGGGCCGCTCCAGCAGCGTGTCGAGAATTGTGTCGAGTTGCCCCAGCCGGCGCAGCGTGGTCGCGGTCATACGCCGCGCAAAGGCCCGGTCCCGCTGCGGCAGCGCCTGTAGCGCCGGGTCGGTCAGGGCGACCTGCAACGACCGGCCCTTGCCAAGGACCTGGTTCAGCAGGTCGAGGGCGGCCGTTCGGCTGTCGATATTGCTGCTGTCGCTTCTCATCCCCGGCGCAAGCTAGGGATGAGAACCTCGAAAGGGAACGCCTATGTCAGCCGCGGTGTGCCGACGACGGAACTAGGCGGCGTTGCGGTCTTTAGTGATGTAGGCGACGGCGCAATGCTCGGCGCAATATGGACGCCCGGGCTTAGCGGGCCGGTTGCAGAAACGGAAGTTCGCATCGCCGGGATCGCCGATCGGCCACAGGCAGCGTGGGCCCTTGCCGGCGGGGCCGTCTTTCCGGCCGGATGCCGTCGGTATTTCAAGCGGCGGCTCGCTCGGTGTTTGATCGGCGAGACGCGTCCGGTTCGGACGTTCTGATTCCGTGACAGTTTGTGGGTGCGACGGCAGCACCGGTTTGCGAATGCGGCGGCGTACGCGAATGCCGGAACCGCCGCCGCGAATGGGCGACGGGCGCCCCTCCAATCCCAAGCGATGGGCCTTGCCAATAACAGCGTTGCGGGTAATGCCGTCACCGAGCTGTGCCGCGATCTGGCTCGCGCTCAGTCCCTTGCCCCACAACTCTCGCAGACGGTCGACTCGATCGTCAGTCCACGCCATTCTGGAAACCCCCTCATCATCCAGTTGTGCAGCGCGCCAGGGCCTATATCTAGACGGCGGCAAGCTAGATTATGTGTTGGGGGGGTGCAAGCACACAATATGCGGGGTTAGGTGAATACTGGGAGTAACTGCAACACTGTGTGCCTATTGCCACGGTCCGGTGGCGCCGGCTGGTCCCATCGCCCGTAGGCGGGCCACGCGGTTGGTGGTGCTGGGGTGGGTCGAGAATAGACTATCGACGGACCTGGCGTGTAGGGGATTGACGATAAACATGTGGGCAGTCGCCGGGTTGCGTTCCGCGTCGTCATTGTCGATGCGTTCCGCACCGCGCTGCAGCTTCTCTAGGGCGGACGCCAGCCACTCGGGATGACCGCAGATCTCGGCGCCGCGGCGGTCGGCTTCGTATTCCCGGCCGCGGGAAATCGCCATCTGCACCAGCATGGCGGCGAGGGGTGCCAACACCATCATCAACAGCACGCCAACGATCCCCAGCGGATTGTTGCGGTTGCCGCCGAAAAACAACGCGAAGTTGGCCAGCATGCCGACCGCCCCTGCCAATGTGGCGGTGATGGTCATCGTCAGGGTGTCGCGGTTTTGCACATGGGCCAGTTCGTGGGCCATCACGCCGGCGACTTCCTGCTGGTTCAGGGTCTGCACAAGGCCGGTGGTCGCGGCGACCGCGGCGTTTTCCGGGCCGCGGCCGGTGGCGAAGGCGTTCGGCTGGGGATTGTCGATCAGGTAGACCTTCGGCATCGGCAAATCCGCGTTCGCGGCGAGCTGCTGTACGATGCCGTAGAGGGCGGGGGCGCTGCGGGCGTCGACTTGGCGCGCCTTGAAGTGGCGCAGCACCATCTCGCCCGAATTCCACCAGGCAAACAGGTTCATGCCGCCGGCCAAGAGCAGGGCGATGACCATGCCGGCCTCGCCACCAATCATGAAGCCGACCAGCAGGAAGAGCGCCGTCATCGCGGCCAGCAGCAGAGATGTCCGGAAGTAGTTCATGACTAGCGAAATGGGGACGCTAATCCGTGCCTTTCAAGGCTTGGCGTTCGCCGGATTCTGTACCACATAAGGCGTATGGATAAGCAGGATCGGTCCGCAGCCGGGACGGACGAGGTAGAAGCGCCGGAAACGGCTGCCGCGGCGTCAAGAAAGAAGAAGAAAGAAGTCGGCGGCCCGGCCGGGCCGGAACCGACACGCTACGGCGATTGGGAACGTAACGGCCGTTGCGTTGACTTCTAGTCCGGCGTAAGAGCGGCTTCGCGTAGTTCCTCGCGCATCGCCTTCGGCAACTCGGTCCAAGGACAATCCATCAGTGCACCCTGAATGGCGTAAAGGGCGACCAACGAAGTTTCGCGTGGCGCGGCGTGCTTGAGTTGGCGGTAGGTCGCAACCGCGCCAAGGGCGCGCAGTTCGGCGACCGAGGTGATGCCGGCCTCAACCATTCGTCTTGCGGTCCGCGGCCCGATGTTGCTGACGGCCGCCAACGCGGCCGTCTCCGATTGCTGGGGCATGGCTGACAATCCGCTGACCGCTCTTCTGGATCGGGGCGTCGTGGTGTTCGATCTGGAATATACCGCCTGGGAAGGCTCCGTGCAGCGCGATTGGTCGTTGGATCATGAGCATCGGGAGATCGTGCAGATCGGCGCCGTTCGGCTGGGCGCCGGCACGCTGGACGAACTGGACGCCATGGAGTGCCTGGTGCGGCCGACGGTCAATCCGGTGCTGTCCGACTATTTCACGGGGCTGACCAGTATCACCAACGCGGATCTGGCGCGTGATGGGATCGATTTGGCGACTGGACTAAGCCGCCTCGCCGCGCTGGCGGAACCGGACCTGACACTGGTCGCGAACGGCGACGATGGTGCGGTAGTCGCCGAGAATCGTGAGTTAACCGGCACACCTGCACCACTGGCGCGCGACCGCTTCGTTTGCGTCCACGACGCCCTGATGGCCGCGTTGGGCACACCGGCAAAACTGGCCTCGTCGGAGCTGCCGGCGTTTCTCGGCGAAACCATGCCCGGCCGCGCGCATACGGCGCTGGCGGATGCGCGCGCGATTGCGTTGACGTTACGGTCGCTGCGGCGGCGCGGCGTCGTGTAGCTGCGGCTAGCGGTTCATCCGCTGGTCTACGAGATCGGTGACGACGCCGGGGTCGGCAAGCGTTGACGTGTCGCCAAGCTGGTCCTGCTCATTCGCGGCGATCTTTCGCAGGATGCGCCGCATGATCTTGCCGGATCTGGTTTTCGGCAGGCCCGGGGCCCATTGGATCAGATCGGGTGAGGCGATCGGTCCGATTTCCTTGCGCACCCACTGCACCAGTTCCTTGCGCAGTTCGTCGGTCGGCTGGTCGCCGGCGTTTAAGGTAACGTAGGCGTAGATGCCCTGACCCTTGACGTCGTGCGGGTAGCCGACGACCGCTGCCTCGGCGACATTGTGATGTGCGACCAGGGCGCTCTCTATTTCCGCGGTGCCCAGCCGGTGGCCGGCGACGTTGATGACATCGTCGACCCGTCCGGTGATCCAATAGTAGCCATCCTCATCACGGCGGCAGCCGTCGCCGGTGAAGTACTTGCCGGGGTAGGTGCGGAAGTAAGTGTCGATGAAACGCTGGTGGTCGCCATAGACGGTGCGCATCTGACCGGGCCAGCTATCGGTGATGCAAAGGTTGCCTTCGCACGCCCCCTCCAACGGATTGCCGTTGGTGTCGACAATCTGCGGACTCACCCCGAAGAAGGGACGGGTCGCCGAGCCGGGCTTCATCGCGGTGGCGCCCGGCAGCGGCGTAATCATGATGCCGCCGGTCTCGGTCTGCCACCAGGTGTCGACAACGGGGCACCTGCCGTCGCCGACCGAGTGATAGTACCAGAGCCAGGCTTCCGGATTGATTGGTTCACCGACCGTGCCAAGCAGGCGCAGGGATTGCCGGCTGGTTTTCTTCACCGGGTCGTCGCCTTCCCGCATCAGCGCGCGAATGGCGGTCGGCGCCGTGTAGAAGATGTTGACCTGGTGCTTGTCGCAGACCTGCCAGAAGCGGCTGGCGTCCGGGTAGTTCGGCACGCCCTCGAACATCAGCGTGGTCGCGCCGTTGGCTAGAGGTCCATACAGAATGTAGCTGTGGCCGGTGATCCAGCCGGCGTCGGCGGTGCACCAGTAGATGTCGCCGTCGTGATAGTCGAACACATACTGGTGGGTCATGGACGCGTAGACCATGTAGCCACCGGTGGTGTGCAATACGCCCTTCGGCTTCCCGGTCGAGCCGGAGGTGTAGAGGATGAACATCGGGTCTTCGGCGTTCATCTCTTCGGGCGGGCAATCCGTCGATTGGCCGGCGACGACATCGTCGTACCAAGCATCGCGGCCCTCGACCCAATCGATCTGACCACCGGTGCGTTTCACCACCACACAAAGGTTGACGCCGGGGCATGACTGCAGTGCGGCGTCGGTGTTGCCCTTCAACGGAATGGTGCGGTTGCCGCGCACGCCCTCGTCCCCGGTGATGACGACGGTGCTCTCACAATCCTGAATCCGGCCGGCCAGAGACTCCGGTGAGAAGCCGCCGAACACAACGGAGTGCACCGCGCCAATACGCACGCACGCCAGCATGGCGACCGCGATCTCCGGCACCATCGACAGGTAGATCGTGACCCGATCGCCCTTCTTGACGCCCCTCGCCCGAAGGCCGTTGGCGAAGCGGCACACCTCGGCGTGCAGTTCGCGGTAGGTCAGCGTCTTGTCGTTGTTCGGGTCGTCGCCTTCCCAAATGACGGCCACCTGGTCGCCGCGGGTCTCGAGGTGACGGTCGAGGCAGTTGGCCGCGGCGTTGAGCGTGCCGTCTTCAAACCACCTGATGTGCAGGTTCTCGGCGTCGTAGGAGACGTCCTTCACCTTGCTGTAGGGCTTGATCCAGTCGATGCGTTTGCCCTGTTCCCGCCAAAAGCCTTCGGGGTCGTCGATCGACTGACGGTACAACTCTTGGTACTTGGCGTTGTCGGCCCATGCCCGTTGTTGCCAGGCTTCGGGGACCGGAAAGAGCTCTTCGCTCACTTTGCTTCTCCCTACTGACGCGACGCCGCATAAGTATCGGCAATATCCCAGGGGACCACAACGGCCCCTACGGCTTCACGCCAGCCATGCCGCAGATGATCCGCCACTCCTCCGCTGAAACCGGTGAGACGGACAGGCGCGACTGGCGCACCAGTTTCATATCCTGAAGATCCGGATGGGCCTTGATCTCGGCCAATGTCACCGGCGTTTCGACCGGTTCGATCGCCCGCAGATCGACCATGCCGAACCGGCCGCTCTGGTCCGAGGGGTCGGGATAGTGTTCGTGGGCCACCTCAACGATGCCGACGACCCGTTTTTCATCCACCGAATGGTAGAAGAAGCCGCGGTCGCCAAGCTGCATTCTCTTCATGTTGGCGTTGGCCTGGTGGTTGCGCACGCCGTCCCACTCGGCAACGCCGGCCTTCACATGGTCTTCCCACGACCAGGCGCCCGGCTCTGATTTGAATAGCCAATAACTCATGCGTCGGCGGCGAGTTCCGGGCTCCAGAAGCCCTTGCGCACCCGGTTGATGGTGATCTGGCCGAACAGACCCGCCTTGGTGAACGGGTCGTTGGCGTTGAACTGCTCGGCGGCGGCCCGGTCCGGCACATTGACCAGGAAATGGCTGCCGGTCATCGTCTCGCCATCGTCGGTAAGCGTCGCGCCACCCAGCACCAGCTTGTCGTTCTGGGTTTTCAGATAGTCCATGTGGGCGGGCCGCGTGTCGGTCCGCAATTTGGCGGAATCCGGCTTGTCGGTGCAGGTGATGGCGTAGAGGGTCATTGTTGGTCGTTCTCCGTTACTTCGGGCCGGAAGGGCCGGGACAGCAGTTTCAGAATGCTCTCGTCGATCCCGCCGCCGCGATGGACGATGGCGTCGACCGCCGCGCAGATCGGCATATCCAACCCTTGGGCCGAGGCCCGGCGCGTGACTGCCGCCGCCGTTGGTACGCCTTCGACCACAGTCGCAGCTGGGAGCAGTTCGGACAAGGGCTCGCCGGCGCCGAGGCGCTGCCCGAAGTCATAGTTGCGCGAGGTCCGGCTAAAACAGGACAGGGACAGATCGCCCAGGCCCGACAGGCCCATCAAGGTGGCCTGTTGCGCGCCGAGCGCCACGGCAAACCTAGTCATCTCGGCGAGGCCGCGGGCGACAAGGGCGGCGCGCGCATTTTCGCCCAGCCGTTTTCCCTCGACGATGCCGCAGGCAATCGCCATCACATTCTTCAAGGCGCCGCCAAGCTGCACGCCGACCGGATCGGTGTTGGCGTAGGGGCGGAACGTGGCGCTGCCGAGCGCGTTGGTGAGGGCGGCGCCCAGTTCCGGATCGCTGCAACCCAGGGAGATGGCGGTGGGCAGTCCTGCGGCGACTTCATGGGCGAAGGTCGGTCCGGACAGAAAGGCCACGCGTGCCGCCGGTGCGACGTCCGCGATGACTTCGTGCAGCAACTTGCCGGTGTCTTGTTCGATGCCCTTGGCGCAGACGACGATCGGTGTCGCTGGGGGCGGACTGAGGCGTTTGATCATGTCGCGCAGGGTTTGCGCCGGGGTGACCAGCAGCAGCGCGTCGGCGTCGGCGAGTTCGCCAGGGTCCGTGGCGCCGCGAATGCTGGGTGGCAGTTCGATGTCGGTCAGGTAGGCGGGGTTCCGGCGGCGATCATTGATGGCCGCCGCGACTGCCGGTTTTCGGTCCCACAACAAGACGTCGCGGCCGGCGCGGGCCGAGGTGATGGCCAGCGCGGTGCCCCAAGATCCCGCGCCGACAATGCCTATCCGCTGCATGGTCAGACGCTAAAGTTCATGGCAACCGAAATGCGCGTTCCGGTTCCGTGATAGGGGCGAACGCAGTGGCTCAGCCAAGATGGAAACATCACCATGTTGCCGGCGCGGGCCGGGAGCGTTTGGCTGGCGCCCATCGAGGCCGCATCGGGGACGGCCGGCACCAGATCCGGCCGGTACATCACCGTGGCGACCCCGCGGGGATCCTGAACCTCCAGTTCGCCACCGAGAGTCGGGTCGTTGGCGGTGCCGCCGTCGTCGACATAGTAGACACCGGACCACAAGGCACCCGGGTGGGTGTGAAACTCGTTGCCATGGCCCGCCCGGTTGATGTTGGCCCAGGCATTGACCGTCCAGTCGAGGTGGACCTGCTGCCCCGACCGGTGGCGGGTCAGGCGATCGGCCAAGGCCTGGCCGAACTGCAGTAGACGACGGCCGGGTTCGTCGGCCCACTCGCCGAAATCCCAGGTCGATTGCCAGCCGCCGCGGTTGCTGTGGGCAGTGGTCGCCGTCTGTTGTTCACGCGCCAGAATGATTGTTCTCAACCGATCGTTCAGATCGTTTGGCGATGGCAGGCGGGCGATCGCGATGGGGGTCGCGAACAACGCCTGCAGGTCGACCTTGATGCCGGTGGGTTCGCCCGTCGCATTCATCCGTTCTTTATGGCGCGCGTTTCGCGGTTCTGACAAGGCGATGCGGTCCGGTCCGCATGCTCCTGACAGCAAGTTGTCAGGAGGGCTGCGGTATCAATAACCCCGCCGCCACGTGACCGATGGAGTGGAATTCGATGACCCCGCGCGCCCTGTTTCCGATCTTCGCAACCGATGTGCTAGCCGCCTGCCGCGACTTCTATACCGACCTCGGGTTCGAGGTGGTGCGGGATGGAGGCCAATTCCTGCAGCTCGGCTGGCCGACGGAGCCGGGGCTGCAGATCGGCTTTGTCGAACGCGGCGTGCCCGGAGAGTCTCCGGTGTTCCAGACGCGGTTCCGGGGCGGCGGCGTGTTCCTTGGCATCGAGGTCGAAGATGTCGATGCTGTCTTTCAAGAGCTGCGGGCGCGGGGGCACCGCATTGTCGTGCCGCTCACCCAGGAGCCGTCAGGCCGACGGCATTTCGGAATCCTCGATCCGAATGGCGTGCCGATCGATGTGCATGTGCCGGCCTGCTGTGAACCCGGGATCTGGGCGCAGTCGGAGGCGGCTATGGTGCCGGCTTGAGTTCGCTGAGGTCCGTCAGTGGCCAGCGCGGGCGCGGCGCGAAGTCCAAACCGTCGACGATGCCCAGGCGATGGCGTTCGATACCGGCCCAGGCAATCATCGCCGCGTTGTCCGTACATAGCCGCGGTGGGGGAATGACGATCTCGGCGTGCTGCGCTTTGCAAAGTGCGGTCAGGCGGTGGCGCAGCTCGCTGTTGGCTGCGACGCCGCCGGCGACCACCAGGGTTGCGGAATCTTCGTTCCGCCGTCTGAACCGCTCCAACGCATTGGTGCAACGGTCGGCGATCACGTCACCAACGGCCGCTTGAAAGCTGGCGCACATGTCGGCGACATCCTGGGTGGACAGTTTGCCATCGGGCAGCGCGTTGATGGCGTGCCGCACCGCCGTCTTCAGTCCGGAGAAGGAAAAGTCGCAATTGTCGCGTCCCTTCAACGGGCGGGGCAGGGCAAATCGCTTTGGGTCGCCGTCGCGGGCGGCCTGTTCGACGGCGGGACCGCCGGGGTAGCCGAGGCCGAGCATCTTCGCGGTCTTGTCGAAGGCTTCGCCGACCGCGTCGTCGATGGTCGAGCCCAGCCGTTCGTAGTTGCCGACCCCCTTGGCGATCAGCAGCTGACAATGGCCGCCCGACACGAGCAACAAGACATAAGGAAACTCGACCTGGTTGGTGAGGCGCGGCGTCAGCGCGTGGCCTTCCAGGTGATTGATCGCCAGGAACGGTTTGCCGTGGGTCGCGGCGAGCGCCTTGGCGGTGGTCACGCCGACCATCAGACCGCCGATCAACCCCGGGCCCGCCGTGGCCGCCACCAGGTCGAGTTGGTCGAATGTCAGCTTGGCCTGGTTGAGCGCCGCGACGATCAGCCGGTCGAGATGGTCGAGATGGGCGCGCGCGGCGATTTCCGGCACGACGCCGCCATAGGGCGCGTGATCCTCCAGCTGGCTTAGCACCTGGTCAGCTAGCACGGTCCGGTCGTCGCGGACGATTGCCGCGGCGGTTTCGTCGCAGCTGGTCTCAATGCCTAGGGCAAGCATGGCTGCCATATAGCTGGGCTCGCCGCTTGCGGCAAAAGGCTTTGCGCCTTGGCGCGGACACGGTACATGGGCGCGGTGTCCAGCAACCCACTTCGTATCGGAACACGCGGCAGTCCGCTTGCCTTGGCGCAAGCGACGATGGTGCGGGATGCGCTGGTTCGGGCCCATCCCGATCAACCGGCGCCGGAGATCACCGTTATTCGCACGACCGGCGACCGGGTGCAGGACCGGCCGTTGTCCGAGGTCGGCGGCAAGGGGCTGTTCACCAAAGAGATCGAAGAGGCGCTACTGGCCGACGAAATCGATCTGGCCGTGCACTCAATGAAGGACGCGCAGACCCATTTGCCGGATGGGCTGGTGATCGATTGCATCCTGCCGCGGGAGGATGTGCGGGACGCTTTCTTTGCGCGGGATGTCGAAAGCCTCGACCAGTTGCCGGCCGGGGCGTCGGTCGGCACCTCATCCTTGCGGCGGGCGTCGCAGATCCTGGCGGCACGGCCCGATCTGCGCATCGCATCGCTGCGCGGGAATGTGGCGACGCGTCTCGACAAGCTGGGGGCGGGTGAGGTTGATGCGACCCTGTTGGCGGTTGCGGGCCTGAAGCGGTTGGGCGAGGCGGCACGCATCCACGCCTACCTTTCGGTCGAGGACATGTTGCCGGCGGTGGCGCAAGGCGCGGTCGGTATTGAGCGCCGGGAGTCTGACGACCGGGTCGCGGCCTGCCTGGCGCCGCTTAACGACGACGAAAGCGCGACACGGGTGGCGGCGGAGCGGGCGATGCTGGCCGGTCTCGACGGGTCGTGCCGGACACCGATTGCCGGTCTTGCCGAGATCCAGGGCGACTGGCTGCGCCTGCGTGGCCTTGTCGCTTTGCCCGATGGATCGAAGCTGTTTCAGGCGGAGGAAACCGGCACGGTCAGTGATTCTGTCCAGATTGGACAGTTGTTGGCGGATCGGCTGCGCGAAATGGCAGGACCGGCCTTCTTCGAAGCGCTGGCCTCTTAAGCGTGCGCGTTCTCGTCACGCGCCCTCAAACGGACGCGGCGCCGTTGCTCGCGTTGCTTGAGGCGCGCGGGCATGAGCCGCTTGCAGCCCCGCTGCTGCACGTTCATTTCGATGCGAACGCGACAGTCGACCTAACTGATGTGCAAGCGGTGCTGCTGACCAGCGCCAACGGCGCGCGCGCGTTGGCCGGGGCGACGGCGGAACGAAAGACACCGTTGCTGACTGTTGGCGGGGCGACCGCGTCGGCCGTGCGCGATGCCGGTTTTGTCAGTGTCACCAGTGCCGATGGGGATCTGCCGGCGTTGGCTGGTTTGGCGCGGCGGGTGCTGGACCCGGCCAAAGGGCGCCTTGTTCATATTGCCGGTCGTGATGTGGCCGGCGATCTGGTGGCGGCGTTGCCGGAGTTCAGTGTCGACCGGTTCGTGCTGTATCGGGCGGAAACGGTATCGGAGGTGCCGGCGGCGTTGCGCGAGGCCTTGACGAACGGCGCGATCGATGCGGCGTTGTTTTACTCGCCGCGCACAGCCGCGACCTTTGTCCGATTGTTGGAAGCCGATGAGCTTGCTCCGCGTTGCCGCACTGTCATGGCGGTCTGCCTCAGCGGTGCGGTCGCCAACGCGCTGCGGGGTCTGGCCTTTCAAGAGGTGGTGGTTGCGGACAGACCCGACCAAGACCATCTGTTGGCGGCACTGGATACAATCGCAATAGCTGGGGACGACTAGCGTGGACCTTGTTCGAGGCGCCGGTTTTGCTAGGTTTCGGCCCTGACCCACGCGGAGCGAGGTCCGATCGACATGACGGCCGGCGACAACGACGCAACGCCGCAGTCCGGGACGGCCGACGACAGCACCCACACGCCGTCGACTGAGGTGGATTCCGGCCACGTCAAAGCGGCGCCGGTCATCAAAGCGTTCGGCGGTATCCGGCCGATGGCGACGAAGCTCGGCGTGCCGGTCAGCACAGTGCAGGGCTGGAAGCAGCGGGATGCTATCCCATCATCGCGCATGGCGGAAATCGAAGCCGCGGCAAAGGCCAATGATGTGGTCCTTGAACCAGTCACGGAGGCGGAAGCGGTTGATGCCGCGCCGGCGGCAAAGCCGCCGCCGCGCACAA